>JAKFVJ010000240.1 GCA_021732245.1 Candidatus Obscuribacterales bacterium
ACATAACGCCACAGTATTTGGGAGTTATTCTGCGGACGTTTCAGTCTGTTTTTCCTGACACCTATATCTTTCATCAAAAAGACTCGGCGGAGATTATCCTCATTGGTAGCAAAGCTCCGTTTCAAATTAATGAGCAGTTGCTGATCAAGCGCTTCAACGAAAAGTCCATCCGAGAAGAGCTTGCACGCATAGGAATTACACATCCGCAGCAAATTGCCGACTTACTGGCTTTGACACCTGATGAAGTCAATCAACTGACGACAATGATTGGACAACAAACCAACGACTATCGTCTGAATACCAGCGACAATTTGCTGACCGAATACCAACTGCCCCGATTAATGTCGGGCAGGCAGCGAGTATGCGAAGAGTGCCTTCACATGCTCATTAAATAGGACGAATTTGTAGTCCTTGGATTTAGTTCGGTTACTGAAGCTGGATTAAGTATCTTCAGCGTTTGTCTTGCTCTGTGACAAACGTATGGATTATTATCCTCTGTCAGTTTCTGCAAAATTTCTGAACAAACATTTGCATTCTCTGCCAGCGCATAACGAACATCATCAGACTCATCTTCGGCCAAATGTATTAGGACTACATCCGGAACATCCGGATGCTCACCAACAGCAATTCGAACATCTTCGTGATGATCCGATGATAACGCGACGAGGACTTCAACAGGGCACAGACGATTTTCTGCAACGCGTCTGCGTACCTGATGATCTTCGTCAACGGCTAGAATCCAACAATCTTCGTTTGTAAGACTTTCGCTGCCTGCTTTTAAATAATTGCCCGCGTAACCATTAAGAGAGAACTTATTACTTTCCATGTGTGACATACCCGTATCGATTCGAAACCCTCGCCCCGGGGGTTCCGGACTCGCATCTTCTGACCTGAGCCAGCGCTTCCTTCTTACTTTTGTTATACCCCTTGAGAACCGCTTCTGGACAGGATTTTGAGCCACTTTCCGATAAAACATAACTAAGGAAAATCAAGCCTAGCTTGGCGTTACGGGTTTCCTAGTAATAATTACAAGTTTCCCCCACAAACCCTCCCCACTGGACCCTAAGATGATTGATAATTGACTTAGAAGGATACTGGTCTACTCCGGCAATACACCCCTATGAGCTACCGATTATTAGTTGTTGAGGACAGTCCGACCCAACTGCTTACCATAAAGAGTCTGTTGGAGAAGGAAGGCTATAGCGTGCTATCCGCCGCTAACGGAGCCGGTGGTCTTGCATTGGCATATAAGGAATCGCCTGACCTCATAATTTCCGATGTGGTTATGTCGGGGATTAACGGCTATCAGCTTTGCCGATTGGTTAAAAACGATCCTGAGTTGTCGAATACTCCAATAATTTTGCTGACCAAATTAGAAGGCTCACTCGACAGATTTTGGGGACTGAAGTCCGGAGCCGACAGGCATATTCCGAAAGAGCCCGGATTCACCAGCTTAATTACAGCTGTGCGCGAGACATTGGGTGAAGCACAGAGCCGCCCACGTTTGAGAGTATTTCCAAGCGACAATCATTCAATAAGCACCGAAGAGATAAGCAATCGTCTTAATCAATTGCTGGAGCGTCTTCTTTTTGAAAGCACGATTGTTGATGAAGCGCGCAAAATCGGTGAAGACATCCTCGACATAGGTTTAATTGCCGACAAACTATTTGCTCTTTTGTCATCAATCATCGACTATCAAGCAGCAGCACTGGTAGTTAATCATGGGCAGAACTCCGCCTTAATGATTGACGCATCGAGAGACAGCATTGTTAATGAGGTCTCCTCATACGTTGCCGGTCTCGCGCTGCAGTTCGGGCTGCCGCCGCTTCAGGAAGAAGTGCCGAAGACTAATGAGCTGTACGACAACGCACTTACGCAACCAATTGACTCTGCCGGTTTGAGAATTGGCTTGCTCGTTGTTGTGCCGCACAATCATCAGGTTTATAAACCAGGCGACCAAAAGGTATTACGCCTCGTCTGCGAACAGCTTTCAACAGTACTGCGTCTTTATCTTTCACACGCCGCGCGTGAAGGCGAAATTGCTTTTAGACTGTAGGCTCTTGAACAGGGCGATCGTCCACCCAGCCTTCTTGTTTTAGATACGCTAACAACGGAATGCCTGTTTCTTTGAAGGCTTTCATGCCGGCTTGGAATTGGGCGACTGTGATACGACCTTCACCGATGAGTTTTTGCGCTTCTAAAACTGTGTCCAATTGTCTTTGATTGATGAAACCTGATTTGACCATGAATTGTCCAAAGAGCATTTCCGGCATAGCTTTGTGCATGTCGACTGCTGCGGCAAGTTCGGTCATATCGATAATTTCCGAGCTCTGAAGCAATTCCCCAATCTTCAGGTGCACTTTTCCTGAGCGCGGCACAACTGTTGTTTCTAATGCGTTGAGCTCGTCGGATAAAGCGTTGCCGCCGCCACGGACTTTGAGCAGGCGGAAGTCGTAGTCGACTCTAGTCTCGGGCTCGCGCAGTACGTCATGCGCCAGGCAAATTTCCTCGAGCCTTGTAATGAAGTCTCTTTCGTCACCCTTTATGCGGTGCACGAGAAGTTTTCTTATCGAGCGCAAATAACCGACGTGAACTTGCCGGCTGGAAGAAAGTGGTTGGATGCCTAGAATTTCATAGAATCGCCCGACAGGTACGAAGTTATCGGGGACTTCGGCTTGGGAAGTCGCGCTTTGCCCACTTATGCGATTGCGAATTAGCTGGGTTAGCTGTTTATAAGCCGAGACCACAGCTTCATCGTCACCCTGCTCGTAGCTCTGTTTAAGAGCGTGGATCAGGGAGCGTGCTTTGTCATCAATTGGTTCGGAGCTAAACTCGGTTGTTTCCGGCATTACCACGACCAGATGTGCATTTTCCTAACTAATTATGCCCGCATATTGTAATTTTGAAATCAGTTTTATTGGACAGGTGTCCTATGCGGCGCTTCCTTTAGCTATGATGAAATGTATGGACCTGAGGCCGGGTCTTAGTGACTCATAATAATTGGCTCTTTCAGCAACGTGGGCGGGTAGGCAGGTAATTAGTGGACTTTAGTTGGGTCAAGAATCTAGCGGACGAATCGAATCAGAAAGAAGTCGATAAGCGGAATGCCGAGCGCCAGCAAAAAGCTGAGCATCGCCAGGAAGCTGTGGCGACAACACCTCTGGTAGAGAAACTTTTCTTGCTTATTTCCGCTTGCACAGAAGAATTCAACAAGCACGTCAACTATCAACACTTGCGCGTCACTATCAACAGAGTGCAAAAGCGCACGCATGGTACCGCCAATGCTGAAGATCCCGAACTTGCTTATGCTGACGAAGCATCGTATTTTACTTTCACACGCAACGGATGGACCTACGCCATTCGCGGACATAACGGCGTAGTGGAATTTTTAGAATTACCAACTGGTACAGGCGGTTCGTCGCTCAACTATAATATCTACGAAGCAGCCATTGCTCCCAACAGAAAAATGGTGGCATCGTTTGATGGCGGCAGCAAGCAAGTCGTCTGGAAAGAGAATGGGCAAATTATTGATGGACAAAGAATCATCAGCATTTGCCAGGAATACTTTGTTGACTTCATTCAGAAGACGAATTGATGGATGTGATGACGTCAATTGCTGAGAAAGCTAAGTTAGTGAATGTCGACTTGACCGCAGAGCAGGTCGAGGTACTGGAAATTTACCTTAAGGAACTTGCTGCGTTTAACGAGCACACGAATTTGGTTTCTAATGCGGATGCGAGTGTCGTCATCGACAATCATATTTTGGACTCGTTGACTTTGGTTCCGGTGATTCAGCGACTGTGCGAAGAACGTGAGTCAGGACTTATCGACATCGGGTCGGGAGCAGGTTTTCCAGGACTGATACTTGCTGTGGCATGTCCTTACTTGAACGTGACGCTCGTTGAGTCAATCGGCAAGAAGTGCAACTTCCTCCAGGCGTGCGCCGAGTCCATGTCTGTGGAGTCACGCGTACAAGTCTTTAACGAGCGCGCAGAGGAGCTTGCGCACGGGCGTGATTTCCGAGAGTCGTTTGAATTTGCGACGGCTCGCGCTGTGGGTAACGTCGAAATGATTTCCGAATTCTGCGTACCGTTTTTGCGCTCCGGAGGCTATCTTCTCGCCCAGAAATCCCGCGCTCAACTTGCAGAAGTTGATCCGGCACGCGCTGCGCTGCAAATCCTCGGCGGCCATGTCGAAGAAATAATCGACATCGTCAACCCGGCAACGGAAAAGGATTTCGCGCTCGTGTTGATTAAGAAGGTCAAATCCACGCCGGCGAAGTACCCGCGATCATTCGGGCAAATTAAGAAGAGCGGGATTAAGTAAGAGTTGCACGGATACAGCAGCTCAGCCATTGCTTTGGAGACTTTGTCATTCTGAGATGGTATGTAAGCGCCGCTAAAGGTGATGGTCGAAGTGGTCGTGGTGCTCAATAGAAACAGAATTGCTTGCCTGAAGGGCAAGGTCCTGTGGGTGAACAAAAGCTGAAGCT
>JAKFVJ010000387.1 GCA_021732245.1 Candidatus Obscuribacterales bacterium
TACCGGCACCACCGATGGACAGTGAATCCGTGCGCCTCCAAGCAATTCAAGATACCCAACAATACACTTGAAAGCCGCTTGCTGTGCTGATCTTGTTGTCAATACTATATGCATGAATAGAAGAGGGGCAAAAAGAGAAAGCCCTATTTAAGAGCTTTCTCTTGAAGTTCCATCAAGATTCGAAACGGCAGAGGTACCTGTTTACCAATCGGCACCCACTGCAAATCATTGTTTAACGCGTCTTGCAAAAACACACGCAGATTGGCTTCATTCAATTCCTTACGAAATCCACTACCGAGACGGTCAGTTTTGGTTTTGTAGGAAATACAAATGAAGGTTTGGTCATCAATGTGAAGTTGTGCTCGGAATTTTGCAGTGATTTTAGGCGACTTTTGGATGTTGATGCGGATGAATTTCATCCCTTTCGATCCAAATTCCGCCGCCATCTTTTCCAGCAACTGATCAGTATGGGACGTAGAGCCGCCATCTGGAGCACAGGCTGGTTGCAAAAATGCGAGCACAATGTAAGGTTTGCTCGGGTCGAGAAATTCCTTTAGAAAATTCGTTCGATCGACCGGGATTATGAGCGAAGTATTGGTATTCGGTTGCCCTTCCGAGCCGTCTAGTTTCTTGTGGATGGGAGCTGTGTTGTCCGCCAAGCAAAGGCTGGGACTTAACCACAGAGCCATACCAACAATGGCGGGCATAAAATGTTTTGGTTTGAGCATACTGTGGATTTTCGACATTACGCAGTCGGGGTGGCTCCTCCACCTCGGGCGGTACTTTCGGCAATAGCACTTATAAACACACTACAGGAACAGGAGCCACCCTGTCCACAAGCTTCAGATAAAGCCTCGATGACAAGCGCTGCCGTTACCGAGCTGCTGAAGCAGCGCGATAACGGCAATCGCCTAAGGGACTTTATTCCAAGGTGAAGGAAATTCCGTCGTCGTCATCATCGACAGGATCTAAAACGTCGACGGATTGAATTGAGCGACGACCCTTTCCACCCAAAATGAACTCAATGACTTCATCGCCTTCTTCAGTCGCATCATTCATGCGCACGGCAACAACGTCATCACCGTGGAATGCTCCATGGATGCCCGGTTTGCGGGGAGTTATCGAAACAACTTTGAATACAGCTTCGGCGCGTGTGGAATCAAATCCATCTTCATCCCGATAGCCAATCATCAGACGTTCTTTTCCTTCAATTTCCGCTCTGCGAGCATAGACGAACGCCTCTGATTGAACAAATTCACCAACTTTCAAGCCTGTTTCATTCTCATTTTGCATAACAATTCTCCTTTCCGTAAAAGTGTGATTAGTGCGGGTGACAACGACAGGGCTGCTGTCCGTTCCAGGGCAAGAAGAGCCGATATCGCGCGACAAATTCATGACGAACGCCGTTCACCTTGCCATTTTCATCGAGCGAAAATAATCGAAACTCCGCTGTACCGGCTTTCATAATTCCGCCATCAATTTCCAGCATGTCGGGATTTTTCGGCGCGCGCAGAAGATCCAGCCGAAGCCTTGCCTCAGTTGTCTTGCTCGCTTCGTTGAACAACCTTTCCGCTCGATCAGCAACGATACTCACGTGATCCGTGCAGGCTTGTTCTTCCAGGAACTTCGTCAACTTTTCTTCACCAAGACGGTGATCTCGGCGCCGGAATGCCTCCAGCGCCTCTTCTAATTGCGTATTCATTTGAGGATCTCCTTTTCAGCTCAGCGAATGAGCTGAATGTATTTGTTCAGCCATAATCTTGAGCGAAGTAATTGAATGAGGTAGTCTCTGCTGCTATCGATGCTGTCTTCAACCAATCGCGCTTCAGCGGAATCTTCCGAAGTCAGCCTATACACGTAAAGCAGCTCGCTAGCCTGAACACACCACGCGTCGAACCTCACGACTGCCGCGCGCATGCAAAAGTCATCTTCGGGTCTAACAATAACTTCCGTCTTTACGGAGTTGCTAGCGAGACTGTCGACTATGCGGCTTATGTCTTCCACGCGATAAATGATGTCGATGATTTCGTTGTGTGTGTGCAGCAAGTCTTTTGCTTTGGAGACGAGCTTGTCACCGACTATGTCCTTGCCGAAATGCGTGTTCACAATCATGCCGCTAAACAGCCAGACGATGAAGGCGCGCAGCAACATCTCACGCCAAGCAGCAGCCGTCATTCCAACTTCCGGATGTGCGTGCAATCCCCAAGTGGCCAGAATAACTGGAATTGAAACTATCAGCACAAAGCGCCAGACTTTGATTGCCTCGTGTTTACTGATGGATTCTCCAAAAGCTTTTTCTAAATCTTCGATTCTTTCCCTGTTGATGCGAATGTTACTGGTAATTGCCAGCACTCGGTCCGCATCGCTGCCATCATAGGCACCTCTAATTTCCATTTTCGTCACCTCGTAAAAACTTTCAGTAAGCGACAACAAGAGGCGCACGCAGATGCATACGCCTCTTTTGAATTAAGCCAGAATCACTTCTACGTCAGCGGTTCATCAGTAGCGAGTTGTTTTAGTTCGGCAAGCAGTGTTTTGCGGGCTTCGTCCTTGGACTTGTTCAAGGCGGACTGCAATACATCAATCAAACTTTGTAGATCCGTAGCCTTCGATTGATGAGAAACTGCTTTGGCATTTTGCTTCTCTTGCTGTGCACGACAACGTTGAGCTTGTGCTTCCAAATCGGAGGCTTCCAACTGCAGCGCGCCTTGCTGCTTCCTCAGAAATTCCAATTCTGCGTCTTCTGCTTCAGGCTCTATGATTGCCCCAAGCCTAGCAACACCTTGCTCCACGGCACTCAAATCTTTTTGCGCCGAGAGTAGCTGCGCTGAATACCTGTCCGAATCGAGTCCCGCCCGCACCGCTTCGTTCAAGCAGCTAGAAACCGATTTTTTCTCATCGTAAATTTGGCGAGAGTATGTCACCAGCAGCTGCTCAATGGCGCTTGATGGTCCACTAACATCCTTGCTATACCAGGAAGAGTTAAGCACTTCGTCGAGAAACTTTAACCTGTTGTTTATGGTCAATCCATCCATCGCGGACGAAAGAAGATGCTCCCACTCGAATTCGGCATAAGCTCGCAATAGAGGACGATTGGGTGCGTTTCGCAACAACTCAGAGGCGAAATCATATTCCGGTAACTTGTCGGTACGCCAGTCGGCAAACAACTTGTAGATAACCTTCCTGAGCTGACAGGAGCTACCGGTAACCCATCCATCTTCGTCTTGATAGACTACTTCACCTTCTTTAATCGTCCGCTGCGCTTCATCCGAAAGTCCGACGAATTGAGTCGACGGATGGCCCTGACCCAAGCGTTTCCGGATGAGTGCTTCAAATCCTTCCGGAAGGTTTCTTACTTCCAACTGCACAGGAGCAACCGTCATGATGCCTAAGAGCAAGTGAGCTGTTCCAACTTGAGCATGACCCAATTTTTTTGCTTCGTTGACTGCGTAGTCCAAAACTGATTGGACGCCAGCATCTAATTTCATAACTTGTCCGGAATATCCATTCATAGTTTCGCCTCCATTGGTTGGGGATAAACGCGTGAAAGTCCAGCGAGCGGCAACGCACAGACCGGTTTAATTCCGGAATATCGCGCTGCTGTTCGATGGTTATTTCTCGCGTGCTGAGTCTTTTAGAAATCCAAAATATATTTTTAAGTAATAACTTCAACCTACAGTTTTGATGGAAACAAACCAAGAAAACAGGCTTAACTCTCTATATTCAATTTCAATATAATTAGTAGTTCCCGCAAGCAATCATCTCTCACAGCTCGCGCGAACGTGTTTCGTTCTTGTCAGGGCAGGACCTTTTGTCATTCTGAACGAAGTGAAGAATCTGCCGTAGGGAAACACGGTTCAAGTTGTATTACTCGAACCACGTAAACTCTGGGCAGATTCTTCGCGATGCTCAGAATGACAAAGGTTGGACGCCCATTTACGACAAAAGGGCAGGGGATGAACCCTGCCCTTCGTGTACTTCAAATTCGGAGACTTAGAATCCCAACTGTCTGGCAATAAGCAGACGTTGAATTTCAGATGTGCCTTCGCCGATTTCGCAAAGCTTGGCGTCGCGCAAAAAGCGCTCTGCCGGGAAATCTTCGATGTAGCCGTAGCCGCCGTGGATTTGAACACAGAGGTTGCAAACACGAGAAGCGATCTCGGAAGCAAAAAGCTTAGCTTGCGAGCCTTCCAATGTCACACGCTGACCGTGGTCTTTCATCCAGGCAGCATGATACAGAAGCAGTCTTGCTGCTTGGATTTGCGTGGACATGTCAGCCAAATAGCCCTTAATAAATTGGAAGTTACCAATCGGCTCACCAAATGCTTCACGCTGTCTGGCATAGACCAGGGCAGCATCCAAAGCAGCTTGCGCAATACCCAGAGCAAGAGCACCGATGGAAATACGTCCGCCTTCCAATGTACTGAGGGCTTGCTTATAGCCTTCACCAGGCGCACCAATTATATTACCCGCTGGAATGC
>JAKFVJ010000099.1 GCA_021732245.1 Candidatus Obscuribacterales bacterium
CCATTTTATGAAAAGTGGAATTCCCTTTCTCGCATTTCAATAGAGGGGGATTCTAAACACCGTTTTGCTCACCCTGATTGGAGATTCAGCAAGCAACTGAAAGACACCGACAAAATGAAGGATTTCCTCATATGCGTAGACTCATTGTATGTAACCGGCATGCCATGTTTTACAGGAGATTTTAAAGATACCCAATACTTTAAACATGATGTCAGTTTTCTTGCCCACCACCTAAGATCAAATGCCAGAGTCTTGATTATCGGCGTCGGCGGCGGCAGAGACATTCTGGCCGCTCTAACTTTTCAGCAGAAATCTATAGTAGCTGTCGAAATCAACAAAATACTCGTAGATATTTTGACAAAAACATTTGCCGACATGTCCGGCAAGTTTGCTCTAAATCCCAAGGTGACTATAGTAAATGACGAAGCTCGCAGCTTTACGAGTCGACAGAAGCAACAATTTGACATCATACAGTTATCGTTTATAAGCACCGGCACCGCGACGGGAACAGGCGCTTATGCTCTATCGGAAAACTCCTTATATACGACGCAAGCATGGGCAATGTTTCTCAATCACTTAACTGATAATGGTATCCTAACTTGCACACGAGACTACTTTCAAGACAAAAATGGCAAGCCTCTGCCTGGGGAGTTGCAGAGACTGGTCTCACTTGCCCGCTCCGCACTTGAACATACAGGCGTAAGTAATCCCCAGGATCATCTTATTTGTATTACACAAACGCCCCAAACACCTATTCTCGACGGCTTAGCTGGAGTGACTGTCCTGTTAAGCAAAATGCCTTTCACTTCTGAAGACATAAAAATGGTTGATAAGGTTGCCGCAGATAACGGCTTCAACATCATACTCAAACCAAATTTTGCCATTGATACCACAGTACAAACTCTTGCAACCGGAAAAGATTTACCGGCTTTGCAAGAAAGGTTTCCCACCAGGATTGATGCACCGACCGATGACAATCCATTTTTCTTCTACATAATGCGTCTTAGCAACTTATTTACCGTCCCCGCAACAGATGTCGGCACATATGTCACTTATACAAAAGCAATGGAAATTCTAATTGAGCTGCTTGTTGTAGTTCTATTTCTAACCGGGCTGTGTTTTCTTGTTCCATTGTCCATAACGGCAAGAAACCTAAATCTCAGGCGAGATCCTCCATTAATAGCTTTCTTCGGATTGGTGGGGTTGGCTTTTATGTTCGTTGAAGTTTCCCAACTACAGCGTTTGGTAATTTTCCTCGGGCATCCCACGTACAGTCTGTCGGTCGTTTTGTTTTCCCTACTGTTGTCATCTGGAGTTGGCAGTTACTTGAGTGCTTATCTGGCAAGAAAAACCAAAAGAGCTGCCCTTATTTGTCTCACCTTCCTAATTATAGTTGCCGTTGCTTACTTGCCGCTTTCTTCCCAATTGATAGAGAGTCTTTGCACCGCTGGTACGCCGGAAAGAGTCATTGCCACCATAGCCGCTATCTTTCCTCTCGGTATTTTTATGGGCATGTGCATTCCTTTCGGTATAAATCTGGCAAGTCGTCAGTCTCCCGAAATCTTACCTTGGTTATGGGGTATTAACGGGGCCACCTCTGTTTGCGCATCAGTAATGGCCATTGCCATATCGATCAATTGGGGGCTATCCACTTCCTACTGGACGGGTACGGCTGCCTACCTTTTAGCACTGGTTGCTTTTGCGTGCGCCGAACGCTCAACAAGTTAGGAGTGTGTCACGGCTAGGGGTGTGCTGCCAAACATATTTTCAATTTCTTTGGTCAGCTCAGTTAAGTCCTTAGCGGTATCAACTGTCCGCCAGAAGAATTTCGACTTATAAGCTCTCAACTGACCACTCTTGGCTAATCCCGGTAGGGTAGTTTCCTCGTGATCTCCTACATCCGGCAAAAGATCAGTGATATCAGAGTTCAGCAAGTAAATACCGGCGTTAATCCAAAACGGCAATTCCGGCTTTTCTCTAAAGCCGGTCACCAAGGAATTTTCCTCAATATCGACGATACCATATGGACTGCGCAAAGGAACAGTAACAAGCGTCGCAATTGATTTATGCTGCGTGTGAGTTTTATAGAGATCGTCAATCGGCAAGTTAGTAATGAGGTCGCCGTTGAGAGCTATCAAAGGACCACCGTTAGCGCTTTTACGCAGGTGAGTCATGCAAACCTTAAGCGCACCACCACGCCCCAATGGCTTTTCCTCTACGAGATAGTCAATTTTGAGATCCCACTTGGAACCATCACCAAAATGCTTCTGGATAATCTCATGCTGATAGCCGCAGGCAATAGCCACATGTTGAATCCCGTAAGACTTCAACCAATGCAGCTGATAAGCTAAAAGCGGATTTCCAAGTATTTCCACCATCGTTTTTGGACGGTCATCTGTTAAGGGCCGAAGCCTTTCCCCGCGTCCCCCGGCTAAGATAATGGCTTTTTTCATCGTTATGTTTCCTGAACTAATAAAGTAAACAAATAGATTAAAGAGCTATGATAGAGGAAATGGCAAGATATTTCGAGCTAGGAGTCTCATCTTGGAAGCCGGCACCTTTGATACTGCGTCACATCATTCGGTAGCAAAGAAAACCATTTATGGTTTGTTCGGCAAGAGATTCTTTGACCTACTTTTCGGCAGCATAATCTTCATCTTTTCCCTGCCTGTGATGCTTTTGGCAGCCCTTGTAATCATGATTGATAACCCGGGCAAACCAGTCTACAGGCAAAAACGTGTAGGCAAAAACGGCACGGTCTTTGACTTGTACAAGATTCGCACCATGTACATCGACCAGGAACATCACGGCTTTCGCACCACACACGGTGACAGCCGCGTCACACGTATAGGCAAAATTCTGCGCGATACTAAAATTGATGAACTTCCGCAGCTTTTTAATGTGATTAAGGGCGACATGAGCCTCATAGGACCTCGACCATTATCCGTAAGCGAATTTGAATACATTGAAAACCTTGGTATTGCCGAAACGCATCCCGGCTTTTGTCCGGAAGTTGCCCCTGGATTAACTGGTCTGGAACAAGTTAACCGTGCCGGTTTGCATATGCCTTACGTAGATCGTTTCGTATTCAATAAATTCTACGAAACACACTTGTCCCCCTTGTGGGACTTGAAAATTCTCGTCAAGACATTTTTGCTCTGCACTCCGGTCTGCATACTATTAGGCATAGCCGGACTTGCAGAACTTGTTTGGTTAACCGTGCCGATATATTTCGGCCATTAGACTTAGTCGTTAAACAAGTTGCGTCTTTCGACATTCGCTGCCAAAATTGTCTTGGACAGCAATGTTGATTGTGCTGTACGCAATGCATTTAAGCGCTTGCGAAGTGCCACCAGGGTTTTTGGCAAATCGGATTTCACACCTTCATTTACCAACCAACCCGGCACTGGAACGCCCGGATCTATGGACATCCAATAGGAGACTTCCGTCTTACCACTTGCATGCGGTGTAAGTTTCCAGCCACCATCCAGAGCCTTCAAAGACCCTTCTTTGCGGTGGAAGGAAATTCGCTGCATCGGTTGATAGTCCGTTTCAACGACTGCATCAATATCGGGGACCACAAGTCCTATTGCTATTTTGCAGCGCATGACGGAACGGCGAGGCTCATCCTCTAACATTTGCACGTCCTTCATGCGTGAGTAAATACCATTTTGAAATTCATATGGATTAGCTAAAACAGACCAGATCTGCTCAGGACTGGCATCCAATATGATGCGACCCAAGACATATCTCGATGAGCCCTTTTGGGTAAATCCAACAACGACTTGACCTTTTTCAAGATTCTGTTTTTCCTTGGCTGTCATCTGCACCGCGCCTTCAATTTCTTCAGTTGTTAAAGCCGGCACCGCCGCAAATGCTCCAAGCGAACCAATCTGCAAGCCTAAGACTAGTGCCATCACCAGGGGAAGTATTCGTATTCGCATTCTCAATCATCCTTTTGTCGTGAGCATAAGAAGCTGCGCGAAAACTCAGCCGGCGGTGAAGACACTCCCCCCTTCACGGACTTAATTTACGCTGCTAGAGATAATTGACTGGGACTAACCCAAAAGGTTCCCAAACAGCTTTTAAATGGCTTTAAATAGGTTTTTCGGGCGTTCAGCTGCTAACGAGAGTACGTGCCCATAAGCTTAGCCTCAGCCAGGATATGCCCCTGCATTGTGCACAATACCTGATCAGCTGTTGCCTTCGCTTTCAGGTGCAGACGTCCATCAACAGCATAGAGCTTAAAGAAATAGTGATGTGTCTTGCCTGGCGGCGGCGATGGTCCGTTGTAGCCGACCCCACCAAAGCTATTAACTCCCTGCCGACTACCGTCACTCAAATCTCGTCTTGTACTCAGACCTTCCGGAATGCTCTCCGCATTTCCTAGCAAATCATAAATAACCCAGTGCACAAAAGTCCCGCCCGGTGCATCCGGATCGTCACATATCAAAACCAGCTTCTTCGCATGCT
>JAKFVJ010000238.1 GCA_021732245.1 Candidatus Obscuribacterales bacterium
GACACTACTCTTGCCCGAAATGCGGCAACAAGCGACCCAAGCCTGACGTGCAAGCGCATAATGTGACCGTTCATCCTGCAGGTTCCACTTTCCGCGTCAGTAACGGCCACATATCAGCTGAGATTCACCTAAATCTGCCTGGCATGTTCAATGTCTACAATGCATTGGCAGCTGCCGCAATTGCTTTCCAAATGGATATTGCCGGCGAGACAATCAAAGAAGGACTAAATAAGTATTCAACACTATTTGGCCGATCAGAGAAGATCACAATAGAAGACAAAGCTGTGATTATTCAACTTATAAAAAATCCGGCCGGCGCTTCGCAAGTTGTGTCCGCAGTTGCTTGTGACCCAAATGCCAAAATCCTTATTGCAATCAACGATAACCTTGCGGACGGACGTGACATTTCCTGGCTCTGGGACGCTGAGTTTGAACAGTTGTCTGACGCCAAAGAAGAAGTCATAGTCAGCGGACAGCGCGCGGAAGACATGGCTGTGAGAATGAAATATGCCGGATTGCCAACCGGGCAAATAAAAGTTGTCACTCCACTGGAAGCAGCCCTAAAACAAGCACTCGAGTCAACCGACGATGACCAGACTTTGTGGATACTTCCGACATACACTTGCTTGCTCGAAATGCAAAAGATATTGAAGTCGATGGGCTACAACCTATCAGGCACCTAATTGCATGACAATTACCAAAGTGCCGAACAACGCAGTTCAAAAACTAACCCATTTTATTCACCGCAATTTTCTGCTACTTCTGTTGCTGAGCTACATTCTTTCAGGAATTGCTCCGCATGCTGGTTTGGCAATCCGACAAATATCATTCGGCTCTATTACTGTGCCGGGTCTTGGCCACACCAATCTTTCTATTTCACTATTGATGCTTTCCTTTCTGTTGTTCAATGCCGGTTTAGGCATTCAAACAAAAGAACTTGCAGACCTCCGCAAACAGCCACTTTTAGTGGTGGTCGGTTTCCTTGCGAATATTCTCGTGCCTATTGCTCTAGTTTTAACTTTTCACAGTCTTTTGATTAAGTGGCATAATCCCGACGAGTTACAAAATCTGTTGGTTGGACTTGCGCTCATTGCTGCAATGCCAATTGCCGGTTCATCAGCAGCTTGGTCCCAAAATGCCAACGGGAATCTAAGCTTAAGTCTTGGCTTAGTCCTCTCTTCCACTATTCTCAGCCCGGTTACTACTCCATGGGTTTTGCATATCTATGGCTTGCTTACCCAAGGCGATTACTCGGAAGATCTTCACCAACTTGCTAAAGAGGGCACTAATGCCTTTCTTTGTCTGACCGTTGTTATTCCATCTTTACTTGGCATTGCTGCTCACGCACTATTAGGAGAGGAACGTACTGCCAGTTTGAAACCATTTTTGAAGCTTGCGAATTTCATTACTCTACTGATTCTGAATTACTCAAATGCCTCGATTAGTCTGCCGGAGGTATTTTCCAATCCTGATTGGGATCTGCTCGTGTTTGTACTGTTTACGACTTGGATCGTTTGTTCCGTTGCGTTTTTGGCCGGCTGGCTCATATCTTTAGCTTTCAAAACCAATATGGCCGATAGAGCTGCATTGATGTTTAGCCTAGGTATGAACAACAATGGCACTGGCATCGTATTGGCAGGTTCCGCATTAGCGGATCATCCAGCCGTTCTTGTTCCGATGATTTTCTATACGCTCGTTCAACAGGTACTTGCAGCGACTGTGGATTCTTGGATCTTTAAGGCTAAAGATTGAGAATGAACTAGAAAATCAGAAAGGACCGGCATGCCGGTCCTTTCTCTAATTGCCTGACTAAGTGAATCCTACTTCTTAGCACTTTGCTTTGGTAGGCTGTTTAGACCTTCCGTGGCTGCTTTGATGTTTGGATTGATTTCCTTCACTTTGTTGTACTCAGCGCGAGCCTCATCGTACATGCCTTTAGCTTTAAGAGCTTCAGCGTACTCGAGGTGACTAGCTGTGTCGTTTGCATTCAACTTAATGGCTTCTTTGTACTCTTTTTGAGCTCCATTGAAATCACCAGTTGCATTCAAGGCACTAGCCAATCTTCTATGTGCTGGTCCAAAAGTTGGGAAGATTTTGAGTGCTTTGCGCTGCTCAACAATGGCGTCCTTGTGGTTGCCTTGCTTAGCCAACATCCAGCCCAAACCGCTGTGTGCGTTTGGATGCTCCGGAGCAATCTTCAAAGCTTGTCTGAAACTCTTGATAGCGCCATCTGTGTCGCCTGAATCACCTTGGATGTTTCCGAGGTTAATGTAGGCTTCAGGAGAACCCGACTCCATCTGGATAGCGGTTTCTTCTTCTGCGATGGCTTCTTTTACCATTCCCTTTTGAGCAAGCAAAACACCAAGATTAACGTGCGGAGCAGCATCTTTGTCATTTAACTTGATCGATTTACGATAAATATCGATAGCTTCATCATTTTGACCTGTTGAAGCAAGCATCATGCCGAGATCAAGATGTGCACGGAAGCTTGTCGGCTTGAGCTCTACAGCTTTGCGGAATTCAACGATGGCTTCTTTGTTTTTGCCCTGGTTAGCGTAAATCTGGCCAATTACTACGTGGGGCAAGAAATAGGTGGGGTCAAGACGCAACGCTGTGTTTTCTTCCAACACAGCTGTTTCATAATCGTCAGAGGCGGCCAATACTGCACCCAGTCTTTGGTGAGCCTTAGCGCTGTCCGGATTAAGACGAATGGCTTCCCTGTACTGAACGGCTGCTTCTTTGGTTTTCATTTTGGCAAAGAATTCGTTGCCTTTTTCAATACACTTGTCAGCAGCTTGAACATCTGCCGGACTGACTGCCGCAAAGGCGCTAGCGCAGCTACCTACGAGCAGAAGTGAAAGAGCTATTGGCTTCAGGCTTTTCAAGGTAAATCCCCCTCTAACTAGACCGGGAGATATTATAACCTTCTCTAAGCTCTTAATATGCCGTGTAAAGAATAAGATAGTGAAGCAAGGGCGGCGAGGAGCCGTCCGCGGCGGAACGTTGAACTGCTGCCGGAGGCAAGCAAGGAGACAACCCTGTGGGTTGTCGGGGCCACCGCAGCTGTCAGAGCGTTACAATAGGACCCTAAATGATATATCCGTATAAAGATCTGAAGCCTCAAATCGACGAAAGCGCCTATGTAGCACCGACTGCAGCCATAATTGGCGACGTCCGCTTAGGAAAAAATTCAAGCGTCTGGTTTAACGCAGTGTTACGTGGCGACATCAATTTCATTGTTATCGGCGCGGACAGCAACATACAGGACGGGTGCTTGCTGCACGTTACCCATGAACTGCCGGTAGTCATCGAAGACCGCGTCACCATCGGACATGGCGCTGTCGTACACGGTTGTCACATTGAGTCTGATTGTCTAATTGCAATGGGAGCGGTAATTCTTGATGGAGCCCATATCGGGCAGGGTTCATTAATCGCCGCCGGCGCCGTTGTCTCACCGAATGCAAAAATTCCGCCAAAGAGCTTGGTGATGGGTGTTCCAGCCAAAGTTGTGCGCCAGATGTCTGATGAGGACTTGAATCGCACGAAATTCAATTGGCAGCACTACGTCGAATATGGGCGAATTTACAAAGACCTCGCCTTAACCTAACAACCCAATTCTTATCTATCACTACGTGGTCCCCCCAATGACCGGACGGTTTTGCACATCTATATTTATAGTCAGCGAGTCCCTAAATTACAGGCGACACTTTGTCTTACTTCGAAGACTTACTCGATGACATCAAACAGAAGCAGCGTCCGGTGGACACCGTCCACTACAAAATGCTTTCGGAAACCGGCATTGCAATAAAACAGCCAAGCGCTGCGCCTGTTGAAAGAGTCAAACCACTAGAGTCTGTGATCAGTCCAGGCAACAGCCCAATGACCATGGCTCACAACCGACTAAATCACAAGGAAGCCATCTTTCGTGTCTATTCACGGCAGAGCGATGGAATAAACGTTGGGTCTGGATTCTTTTATGCTCCAAGCGGGGAGTTCATGACCGATCTGCATGTCGTCGGTGAGGCTAATACTTGCCAGGTCATGCTCAATGACGGCCGGATTTTACAAGCCGTAGTGGACAGAAGAGATCCCAATACCGATCTGGCTTCCGGTCATGTGGTCGAACCAAAGAAACCGTTACCTTATTTGATCCTGGAAAAGCCCGCCTCAGTTGAGACTTACACTAATAACACGTATTCGGCTGGTTACCCTGACGGCAGGGAATTCAAAGTTGTCCCTGGAAAAACCACCAGGCTGTCGTTTTCAGGAGTTGTCTCTACAAGTGCGCTGGAAATTGGCGAAAACCCATCGCGACCAGTAATTGTCACAGACATTGAGACGCGAGCAGGAATGTCCGGCGGCGTATTGTTCAACAAAGACTTCCTACCAATCGGCATAATTGATAAAGGCACCAAGCCAGGTGCAAAAGCAC
>JAKFVJ010000431.1 GCA_021732245.1 Candidatus Obscuribacterales bacterium
CAATATGGTGTAATGGCGCCATAGCTCAATGGTGGATCAGGCGACTCATAATCGCTTGGTTACTGGTTCGAATCCAGTTGGAGCCATAATTTTTTCAAGCCTGGTGAGCGTTTCAAGCCTTCTTCTTGGCGACCGCGGCAAAACCGCGGCAAGAAGAAGATAATTTAGTACCTGACTTCTTCGATAATTTGGCAAGTTTGCTCTCGTCTTCCGAGTTTGCATCAGGAATGTGCCGTATATATTTCTGCGCAGTGACGTTGACGGAACTATGCCCAAGGGCTTCCGATACATACGACAGACGCACGTTGTTGCTTAGAGCATGAGAGGCGAAGCTGTGCCGAAGTGTGTAACACCTTCTGTATTCAACACCGGCTCTCTCGACTGCATCTTTCCAAGCCTCAACCGGCACATCTGCATAAGGTAATCCGTACTGAGTCAAAAATAGATAGTCATCTTTCTTTGCCTTTCGTACAGTCTTCAGTTCTAGAAGAGCAGCTCTGACATCTGGAGGCATAAATACTTGACGCAGAGAACTTTTAGTTTTTGGCGCGTTTTCTAAGCCGTGTCTGCGGGTTCTCTGGACGTTGATTCTGTTCCGCTGGAAATCTACATCACCAAACCGTAATGCAATTAGTTCACCGGTGCGTAAGCCAGTGGAAAATTGAACCCAAAACATCAGTCGAAGCCTAGGATTAAGTTCTTCGAAAATTGCTTCAATCTCTTCCTCACTGAACGGTTGTGGTTCATGTTTTTCTATGACCGGAGCTTTGATTTTTGCAAATGCATTTCGGTGTGCAGCAATTAGGTCGTGATCTATTGCCATATTAAATGCTGATCTGCACAGCATAATAAGTTCTCGGATAGTCTTATTGCTTAGTCCAGCGCTCTTCAGAGAGCTTATGAATTTTGAGATTTCGGCAACGCTTAGACTTTCCGCTTCAACCTTCCATAAAGGCGCTAATCGATTGAGCAAGTATTTGTAGGACTCAATAGTTCCTTGCTTTAAAAACTGCTCTCTTGTTCGGCAATAGTTTAAGAGAACCTCCTTAACGGAGATTCCCGATTTGCTGTGTGCAATTTGATCTAGGACTGGATTTTCTCCACGAAGTTTCTTCAGACGCCTCTCTTGATTCAGGCGATCCATATACAGGACAGCAGCTTCATAGTCGTTGCCGAAAGAGCGTTGGTGGCGCTTTCCGTCTATGGTCGTTGCGACGATATAGACATTCGGATACCGATGCCATATTCCGTTCCGCATTTCACCAAGTTTGGGCGGTTTGCTCATATCCTGCTTTTTCACCTTGACAACATTTTACTAGGCTTTTGAGGTTCTGCCAAATACCACATAGCTAATAGACGACTAGACGTCTTGCTAGGCGGTCTGTTCCTAGGCGTACCGTCATCCGGTCCTAATGAGGGTGTCGGGAGTTCCAAACTCTTGGGCGGTGCCATTGGGATAGGGGTTTCGGGGATCGTCCTGGACCTCCTTTTAAATCCCGGCTGCATTTGCCGTTCCGGTTTTTGCTGCTGGATACTCTTCCAGACCTAGTTTCGGAATTTGCCTCCTTTGCATTCGTATCGCCTTGAATTTGCACAATATTGGGTCTGAATACCTTTGGATTCAATTGGGGCTTTTCCCAATGACATAATGCAATTGAATGCACATAATAACCATGAATACTGGGGGGTAACCATATGTCTGACAAATCTGGTGACTTTAGCCAGCATGATCGTGCTGAGGTACAGAACAAATTCAAAAAAGTTCTGGAATCAGGGCTGTCCACAGCTGTAAGCACTAGGTTTGATGATTTCATTGCTGCGACCAGCTGGCTAGCAGGTGAGTTTGCACTTAGACAATCTGGGTTTCTATCCAGAATTCTCCCAGATACTTTACCTGGCACGATCTTGCTCAGTGATGATGTTGACTATCTTGTTTTGTCGAATCCGCTGGTCAACTATGTTAATGACCTATATGAGGCAATAGCCTACATCGATCCCTCTGTAGACAGAGACAACTGGAGGCTTTTCCGTCAATCGAACGAGGAGTACGACCGTGATTATGCAGGACCTTGGCTGACAAATCATCCTGCGGCAGTGGCGAACCGCATTCGCAATAAGATAATTGAATTGGCCAAAGGCTTTCCGCTAGAGAACGGCAAAATAGGAATTCTCACCGAAGGTGCCGTGGCGTTATCTTTAATTCGTAATGCTGGATATTCAATTGGACTTTACAACAAGCGGAAAGGCGACACTCGCGAACATGCTGGCTTAGCTATGCACTGGCTTGTTATGGGATCGAGAACGATGCCTGGTCCCGGAGCTGAAACGCCGCCGCGCAGTGATAAGCCTACCGCAACGATCATGGTGGGACAACCTGGAGCCTGGTAAGGCTTCGACTGGAACTTTGCGCACATCATGGGAATTGTAGTTAAGCACAGCTATATCGACACCAAGGTTAAACCAAAACCTCGCGCGCACGCGCACTTGAAGTATTTACAATTTCGAAGCGGTGAAGATATAACGGACAATCGCCGAAGAAGTTTTTTCAACGCAACAGGGAACGTGCACTCTACAGTTGCCCACGAAGCTATTGATCGCCAAACGGATCGCTATGTTGCTATACATAAACTACTAGTCGCCTTCGAAACGTCGAATGTGGATCGACCAGCTTTTGTACGTGCTTTGATGCATCAATTTTGCCAACAGAAAAACTGGAACCTTGAGTGGTATGCGGTCTGCCATAACAATACGGATGATCCGCATGTACACATGGTCATCATGCCCACTGATTTACGTCGGAGACGTATTCGTTTTTCAGTAGATGATTATCATCTACTGCGAAAGATTGGAAGCGATCTTCTGATCTCTGACACAAATCCAAATAACAAGCTATAAAACTGCCTAGACCAATCTGCTCAAGTGACTTTAGAGCGACTTTGTGTACAGTCCGATTCTGTGATTCGTCTCCTATACCTCACTCTGCCTGTACTTCTATCCGCTTCGGCGTTATTAACACATCATGCATCGTATTTGAGCCATTCTCACGCGTATCCGCTTCCTTCATCTCAAAGCTATATCCGTATTTTCTTCCAAACGAACCTATGTGCTTCATCAATAGTGCATAGGATGTGGTGCCGCGTGCGTTCATGAATAAAGGCATCATATTGCCTTTATCTAGATAATTTTGCTTGTAGGACTTGATAAACCTAAGCAACATTTTGCCGCCGACACCATCAGGCTCTCCTTGCTTAGTCGGCTCCAAATAACTATCGCTGGCAAAGTCTTCGATATAAATTGCAGGCTTCTCACTACCATACATTTCTACTTTGCCTTCATATGCCAGCAAATATCCCCTTATCTTGCCCGCTTTGTCCGTGTATTTAAAGCTCAGATTTGGTCTTCCTTTTGCAACATTATTGATGTCTTTAGCAATAAGGGTATTCTCTAAGTCAATTAAACCCTGAGTCAACGTCGGTACTTCCTGGTAGATCTTGCTCTCCAGATGTGAAAGTGGCAGTGTGTCTTGAAAAGTCAATTCCGTTATTGCTTGTTCTTTGCTATTTGATGTTATAGAGCGAACCATCTGTGCCGGCACACTTGCTTTTACTGCATTTGTTTGCGGAGCAATTAACGACAGTCTAGACACCTTGTCATGAATCTTATCACTGTATGCTACTGGGGCTTGCGGCAGATAGGTATTTTCTTCTTTTGGCAAGGACTCCAAGGCATCTCCATGACCAAGTCCTACTATTATTTTGTCACTCTGTAGATTTTCCTTTTCTCCATACAGCTCCATATAGCGACCGAAGAAATCTCTATACACTGCTTCTAGCGCAGTTTTGTAGGTCTCAGACTTGTAATTTGGATGCACTTCAACATTGTCGGCGGCTATCACTGCTTTGCCATTGCGCAATCCTTCCTCTGGGAAAATATTGAGCACCGGCTCTCCCTTCCTCATCTTTTCCACAATTGACGGCACTAGCTCTCTCACGTCTAGATCCTTTGTAAGTACGCTTTGGGCAATTGTTCGTTGTGTGCCATCGGGACGCTCTAGACGTATCGTAAACAACGCATTATTTGGATTGAACATGTAGACATTGTTTTTTCCGGATCCAAATTCCATACACGAAGCAGTATCGTCACCAGCCACCACCGCCAATGGATCACTCTTCTTGTGTATTTCTGCAACGAGCTTAAAACTACCTGGTGGTCGTGACAATCCAATCTCTTTGTTGTACAACAAACCTGTTATCTTTACAGACAAATCTTGTGACAACTCAGCCCCTTGCAAAACTTTAGCAATAGTCAAATTATCTTGCTCCAGAAAGTCATTCACTTTCTTGAACAATTTCTTCGGGCTCTGTGCTTCACCACGCTGCCCCTTCTTTCTAGATCCCAGGGCACGCTTGAGTTCACTTGCCAG
>JAKFVJ010000436.1 GCA_021732245.1 Candidatus Obscuribacterales bacterium
ACCCCAAGCACCGCCCCAGCGATGACCCCAGTGACCATAATGATCAAAGTGATGATCGAAATCATGATCGCCATGAAAACCGCGATCTCCAGCGCGACCTGCACCGGCGCGTCCCCCGCGATCGCCGCCACCATCATGAGCACCTTTGCCATATGCGGTGTCGGGATAAATCAAGTTACCAATGATCACAACCAAAGTGACAATAGTAAGCACGCGCATGCCGACGCTAAGTAAAGCTGAATAGTCACCAGTCCATTCAACGAGTCTTTCCTTTAAATAGACAAGTTCTAACACTAATTGCTTAGGAAGTTCAGCTGCTCTTGCCAGCAGTCTTTCGACTAGTCCTGCTAAATCAATTGATTCTAAAAAGCGAACTGGTTGAGCCAAAAAGTCGTTAATCATGCTCCGCGTTTGAAAGCGCTGCAACGACGGCACTAATCCAACGACGCGCTCATATAAAGCATCAACTTGTAATTCAGCCTTCATTGACTCGCCACCATTAACCGTTAATGCGTAGCGAATCTCGGGAGAAAGCAAATTAGTGCTGTTATCAGCTTCCGGCAACGGCAGGTTCAACAAATCAACATTCAATGAATCCCAAATTGGTCCCGAGAAATCGGTGAGCGTCTCTGCATTAAATAGATAGTGCAGCAATATATCGCTGTTCTCACAAGCAGGCTTAGACTTGTTTTGATATGTTGCCATTTGCTGCGGAAAATGGAATAGTTTACGCAAGTGTTCGACGTCTTTTAATGCTCGACGTGGCTTGGGTAATACTAATTTACGCTCAATTTCTGCCGGTGTGATTCTCACGGATGACGCAAGCAAAAATCCCCAATCATGCCCATAACCTTGTTCAGCAAATGAAGGCATAACAATTCGATATGGACTGCAATTGAGTCCACCAACCAAGACGCTGTTGATAATCGACCAGTAAGCTGACGGCGTCGACGAAGGAGAAGCAGCGTTGACTGCAAGCACCCCTTCGGTGGTCAAAAGTTTTTTGAGTTTGCCATACCACTCAACGCTATGAATGCGTGTCTCTGATGCCTTCTGGGGCACGGTCAGATCGCTTACGATCAAATCGTAAGTAATACCGCTCTCAATTGTTGCGTCAGCAAAATCCCAAGCATCTTGCACATGCACGCGCACACGATAATCATCCAAGCTTGATCTGTTGAGAAATGCCCAGTCCTTACGAGCCAAAGCCAAGACTTCTTTGTCGTAATCAACTAAATCAATTTGCGAAATCTTCTCCGACTTCAATAGTTCGCGCGCAGTAAGACCGTCGCCCCCACCTATCACAAGTACGCGCAGATTTCCGTCATGGTTTCTTGATTCGGCTAAGGCAAGTGCCGGTAATGCCAAGCATTCGTGATAGATGTGCTCGTCACGACTATCAAACTGCAAATCACCATCGATAAAAAATGCCAGGGTGCCATCATTGCGACGTTCAAGTAGGACAGACATTGCGCCTCCCATAGGTAAGCCGATGCCTACATTGTACGTATTTAATGATCGCGAAGAACTGTTGACAGCTCAAATGTACTTAGAGCGTTACGATTGAGTTTTCTTCTTGCTGACTTGCACTTTTTTGTGCGACCGAAATGCAAAGTAGATGATGACGACGACTGAAGACGACCAGACGAAATTGAAAAAGCCTTCGTAGAATTCCTTCCACATGAATACCTTGGCAATTTCAGGCAAGAAAGAATTTCCATAGTTTTCCGGACTGTATCGAACAACGACTGCTCGTCCCGGTTTGAAAGTCTTGGGGAATTCATACCAAAATTCGGGATTAAGTGCCGACATGTGCAAAGGCTCTTGAACGCTTCCGTGATAGAGAGTGCCGTCAGCAGTGTAGGTGTAGCCGATAAAACACGCACGATAAGGCGATGCTTCAGGTTGTTCTGTCGCACCCAACTCTTGCGTAAACGCCGCTTCTATCTGCGTAGATTCGATGACGCCTTCAGTACCCGGCCAGTCATGAATTTGCATGCCCTGCCAAGCCCACCAAGCAGTCGGCGTAAAGCAGATGACGAAAATAAATACGCCAACGATGGCAAGAATAATTCGATTCCAATGTCTGCGCATGCTATCCCACCCTCAACCTACTAGGACTTTACCAAAATATAGGCCTACTCGATAGCAGTGTTTTCAATCTGCTGCCGAAATCGGAAACTTTTTTCTTGAATTAGTTATCAAGAGAGTTGTTTCTAACCCCTCAAGCTTAAGCCTACTCAAGGCACTGCCGGACATGAGCGGTTAAACTACCTCTTCGAGCTTCTTGATAAGACAAGCTTGGACAAATTTTTTGGAGGATCTCCCAATGAAGGTGGAAACGCCACAGAAGAAGGAAATAGCCGTGACAGAACACGAAAAACATCCTAAGGCGACCAAGCAAGAAATCATCAAGAAATTTCCGGTCAAAGTAAATCTGGAAAATTACGAAGAGGCTTATGCCAATTTTGACTGGGCAGATGCGAAGAAAGAGCTCTCGTATTTTGCCGGCGGCAAAATAAACGCTGCCTACAACGCAGTCGACAGACATATGCACGATGGTCGCCGCAATAAGGTTGCCCTCTATTGCATCGATGCCAAAAACAAGCTTGAGAAATACACCTTCCAAGACATTTATCACTTGTCCAACCGCATGGGCAACGCGCTTAAAGATCTCGGAGTCAAAAAAGGCGATCGCGTATTTGTATTCTTGCCTCGCGTACTTGAACTGTACGTCGCAACAATTGGTATTGCCAAAGTTGGTGGCGTTGTAGGTCCTCTATTTTCAGCGTTTGGTCCGGATGCCTTGCGTGACAGGCTGCAAGACAGTCAAGCCAAAGTACTCATCACGACTCCTGAACTAAAAGGCAAGATTGATGGTATCAAAGATCAATTGCCGGACTTAGAGTACGTGGTCGTTGTTGGTGCAGACCAGAGCAAACTTGGCCCAGGTGAATTGAGTTTTGATGTCCTCATGAATGAAGCATCTCCTGAACTCAAATGCGAACAGCTTGACCCTGAGCATCCGCTTTATTTACTTTACACGTCAGGTACAACCGGCAAGCCAAAAGGCGTTTTACACGTACACAACGACATCATCGGACATCACATGACCTCCAAGTGGGTACTTGATCTTCGCGATGATGATGTTTACTGGTGCACGGCTGATCCAGGTTGGGTAACAGGAACTGTATACGGTATTTTCGGACCCTGGTCCAATGGCGCATCTGTTGTTACCTATGAAGGACGCTTCGATGCTCAAAGCTGGTATGAAGTAATTGACCGCATGAACGTCACAGTCTGGTACACAGCACCAACGGCTTTGCGCATGTTGATGAAAGCCGGCGATGAAATCGTCTATCAAAACAGTCTCAATAGCTTGCGTCATATCTTGAGCGTTGGCGAGCCATTAAACCCCGAAGTTGTGCGTTGGGGTATGAAAGTCTATGGACTGCCAATTCACGACAACTGGTGGCAAACGGAAACCGGCATGCAACTAATTGCTAATTTGCCTTGTATGCCGATTAAGCCAGGCTCAATGGGTAAACCATTGCCAGGCATAGAAGCCAGCGTCGTCGACGACGAAGGCAATCCAGTCGAGCCCGGTCAATTAGGACGTCTTGTTGTCAGACCAGGCTGGCCGTCCATGCTACGTGAAGTCTGGCGCAACGAAGAGAAGTTCAACGAATACTTCCGCATCAAAGGTTGGTACTTCTCCGGTGACAACGCCTGGATCGATGAAGAAGGTTATTTCTGGTTTGTCGGTCGTGCAGATGACGTGATCAACACTGCCGGACATAGAGTCGGACCATTTGAAGTTGAATCGGCCCTTGTTGAACACCCGGCAGTAGCTGAAGCAGGTGTTATCGGCAAGCCGGACAAAGAGCGTGGCGAGATTATCAAAGCCTTTGTTGTCCTTGCTAATGGTTTTTCTGAATCGGAAGAATTGATTGTTCAAATAAAAGAACACACCAAGAAGAATCTAGCTGCTCATGCTTATCCTCGCGAAATTGAAATTCGTGACACCCTGCCCAAAACTCGCTCCGGCAAAATTATGCGCCGCTTGTTGAAGGCATGGGAATTAGGGCTGCCGACAGGCGATACATCTTCACTGGAAGAAGACTAAGTCTCAGAAGGGCGCATGCAATGCGCACCTACAAATGTACTCCTGCATAGGACCAAATCATGAAGAAATCGAAACTGAAAGTAGTGTCCAAACCCAAGAAGATCAACATCAACAAGATGTACCAGGTAAAAATATCGCTCAATGGTGCACCACTACCCATTTGGCGCAGACTAATAATAGACCCTTCATTACCGTTGCCACTTCTGCACGATGTCCTTCAAGTAGCTATGGGTTGGTCTAACTACCATCTCCATCAGTTCCAAGCACAGGGAAAGCGGTTTGATAATCCAAATG
>JAKFVJ010000445.1 GCA_021732245.1 Candidatus Obscuribacterales bacterium
AGGCAGCCTTCAGCGCCTAAAGGACCTCAAAGGCAAGCGCTGCATCCTGCCGTTCAACCACCCAAGTCGAAAAGATCCCGAAGTTGCATTCACAGTCGGTTTGATGGCTGGAGAATACTTCAACTATTTGGCTGCCCGCGAAGTCTTCGACGAAGACAAAGGCAAGCGGGGCGAAATGATGCAGAAAGTGGGATGTTACTCGGTTGTGCGCGGAGCCGCCGATCGTGAGTCATTCGACTGCACCGTAAAGCTTCTGGTCGACAACAAGCAAAAGCTCGTCATTTATCGCGAAGGAGAAATCAACAGCAAGAATGACGAGCCGCTCGATTGCGAACCAGGGTGGATTCGCCTAGCTTTCTGGGCATTGCAACAACTCGACAAAGAAGGCAGGCTCGAGCCCATCTACATCCCTCGGGTTGGGACTAAATTCCGCAACCTAGACGACAACCAGCCAGCTTATGAACAATCCCTTCAAAGCCTGGAAGCAAACCTAGATCTTCCTTCCGACGGAGATTTGTACACCAGACTACGTGCGGTATGTCTTCAGACCTTAGCGATCATGCAAAAGGTCTACAAGGTAACCCCGCAAGAAGGAGAAAACTCAATGGAGCAAGTATCCTTTCTGCGCAATAAAATCCTTGCAGATGTCGGTCGAATACTGGATGTACAAGTACCGGACGTAGCGACTATCGATCGACTGCGCTTCGTGAGAAACGCTATCGATACCCGCATTTTCCAGAATGAGGAAAAAATGTCCGCCTACGAGCGCTCTCTCGATAGACGGCAAGCAGAGGCGATGTCCTGTGTTTACGAAATGATGCGAACCGTACAACTGTTCATCAACATTCGTGACGGCTACGTCAAAGAAAACATGACACAGGAGCGGTTCGGCGAAGTTCTCGATACTTTAGAGCTAGAACACTTCGGAGCAATCAGCGTAAAAGGCAAGAGCATTGCATTTGTGCACATTGGCGAACCAATCAATTTGCTCGATTGGTATCCGCAATACAAAGCAGCCGGTAGCAAAGGCAAGAAGGAAATTCTCAACAAATTGGCTGCCGAAATATCACAAGGCGGACGCGACGCAATCAGGATAGCTGATGAAGCAAGCGCCTATATCCCGCATCGAACTATCAAGTAATTACACACACGCCGACTAAAGAGGGGTGCTTCCGATGCATTCCTCTTTGTCTGCCTTCATCTCAGGAGTCAATAAATGTCAGGACAAAAGCACAAAGACAATTGGCTAGAAGAGCAGCTTGCCGAAATCGAAAAAGCCGCCGACCTTAGATACAACTGGGACGGACTCGAATCCGCCCCTCCAAATCCTTGGACACAACATTGGATTGAAAAGATAGTTCGTTTTCAGCACAGCATCGGTTTTTGCAAAGGCGTTGTTTCGCCCGATCACGAAGGCGGACTTAAGGTCGGCATCCAGGAAGGCAACATATACGCAGATATTTGCGTGCTCAACCAAGGTGAGATTCTTCCTCTCACAGACGAAGGCAAGGAAGGTATTGAAGGACTCGAGTGCTGGAACGTCGAGCCAGACGAAGCCGAGATCCAGAAGGCGGTTCGACAGATCAAATCCTTTCTCAAACACGGCAGGAGGTAGTAATCATCATGCAAAACAACAATGAAAAAGACTGGGGAGAGCTGTACTGTACAGCCATCAGTCACCAACAACTGAGTCCTGCACTCCTACGAGCCATTCAACTTCTCTATGAAGAAACGACTGTATCACTTCCGGGTCATGCAATTGATTTAGGTTGCGGACTTGGCCGCGATACTAAAAGACTTCTTGCAGAAGAATTCACTGTCCTCGCTGTAGATGCCAACGAATATGTCATCGACAAATTACAGGCGTCGGCAGACAGCAAATTGCTGCGCACTCAGGTGGCGTCGTTTGAAAATACCGATTGGTCACCAACAACTCTTATCAACGCGGCATTAGCTTTGCCTTACTGCCCGCGTGAACATTTCGCCTTTGTCTGGTCGCAAATTCTCGCTTCGCTTATTCCGCAAGGAGTACTCGTCGCAGATTTCTTTCTTTTGCTGCCTGGACAGTCGCGTGATGAGCCAATGGTTCAGTCATTCAGCAAAGAGGAAGTGACCAACTTTCTCGCAGCACTGGATGTCGCGTTCTATCAGGAATGGCAGAGCACGTTCGTTAATGCTGCAGGCAATCACGTCCAACGCTTAGCCTGCACTGTCATAGCACAACGCAAACGATATTAATTACAACCAAATCGGTCACAAGCCCTGGGTCAAAGATCCGGGGCTTTTTTGTTGCCGAAATTTTCACACAAGAGGAAAAGTACTATGTCACAAAGCAATCAACCACGCCGCCGCAACAGAATCTTCCTCGGTGATTACAAACCGAAACAAGGAAGTGAGCCATCAGATGAACTAAAAGCAAAAGGAGATGCTTACAAGGCTGAGCACGACGGCACGGCAATCATCTATGGCTTTGACGGACGCATCGAAGAAATTATCAATCACTCTGGACTGCCCTATCGAGCAAACTCACCAGAAGAGTTGCTTGATGCCATCTTAAACAACGCAACAATTCGCGATCTTTGCAAGCTCGATACTCCCGGTGCAGTTACAACCATGCGACAGTTGCCTCTCTACAAAGAGCAAGGTAATTTAGGCACCTACGCCGGTGTTCAACAGGTGAATAAAAACAGGTTAGTTCACGGTGGCAAATTCGCTATTAACGCTTCTGAAAATAGCGATGGCACTTGGACCGCCTGGAGAATTGTCGACAACACTGAAAAGCTGCCACTCGACACAACTGCCTCGCTTGCTCTGAGCAAACGCATCGCCATCAAGAAAGCCGAGAAAGCGGCGCGCAAAGGACTGAAGCTCAAAGACAAGCGCATTCATTGCGAACTAGCCGAAGACGAAGGTGGCTACCAAGTCCAATTGAATTCTCCTCCCGGAGAAGACATGCTCAAGCCGATTCAACGTATCTTTCTCCGATTCACTGATCCACTTCAGCCGGACCTATCAATTCCGGTTGAAGTGATTATCGATTCACATGGGAAACCTGTCTTCGGTCAAGACCTCAACTACTACATGCAAGTGAAGGGCTTTTTGATGGAGCCAACAACTGGCTCGGTGCAAGAAGCGATTCTGCAAACTCGCGTATTTGATCTTGACGAAAGCATGTTCCGAAAGGATCCAAGAACGGGCAAAGCCATGTTGGCTAACGATAAGGTTGAGATTTACTACGATCCAAAAGATCAAGGTAATGCCAACACGATATTGGTAGCCACCAATAATGGACTGATCCATGAGCTTGGTTCTGCCGAACAAGCGGCCGTTATTGCGTTCTATGCACTCAACTTGTGCGCAGAACGTCATGCCCTGACCGGCAGCCCAGTACCGGACAAACTAACCAAAGCCTACATCGGACTGAAGGAACTGTTCAGGCAGAATATCACAGATAATGCTGCCTACTTTCCGTCTGCTGGCGTAATTGGCTTTGGTCTGCGCGTCCGCAACGTTGTCGTCAACGGGCGCCACCTTCTGGTTATTCAACATGTGATCTACCACGAAAGAGGTCACAAGGAGGACGACCAAATCCAAAAGGCCAAAGGCAAGCGTATCACCGGCTCTTTCATTGCAGGAGTCGGCGAACACGACGGTGATGTAGATGCCTTCTGCTTCACCATCTTGGATATGCTGGACACCATGGAGAAGTTACCACCTGGCGACAAGCTTCGTGTTGAACTCACGCCTGAAATCTTTTTCGGCATGAAGGGTGAACTCGCCAAACTCGCTTTTGGTGAACCCATTCGAGTGATGGAAAACGAATGGACCTACCCAATGGACGAGAGCACAGAAGAGCACGACATCGGCGAAAAGCTGGATGCCTTGACGCTTCACACACTCAAAGCCTGGGTCAAAGGCGAATACGAAAAGTCCATCACACCGGAAATGAGCACTGCCGCAAAGCACCTCATTTTCCGCAAAGTTCTTCGTGAAGTATGCCTTGCCATGGTGACTATCCGCAAAATTGTCATCAGCATCCTCAAAGAGAACAGACCAAATTTGCTCGACTTGTATCGTGCGTACAAGCTCGTAGCAAAACGGAACTATGGTGACACTGTTGAGTCGTACTTCCATTACGGCTACACAGTAAAACATGGCGTTCCCGACACCGCTACAGCGGAAGCTTAGCGCCCTCCGAAAGGTTAGGGGTGGCAACACTCCTAACCTTTCACCGCGTTCAGAGAATGATAAAAGGGCGCATGCAATGCGCCCCTACGCAGTACTTTCTTTGTAAATATTCAGTGAACCGTGTCAGGCGGTTTGGCTGTTGGGCGAACAGACCAAGCAGTCCAAGCCGCTTTTGGCGCTTTTTGGCCTTTTTCTGAGCTAAATGTTTGCTGATCTTGGAGTTTTGGGT
>JAKFVJ010000167.1 GCA_021732245.1 Candidatus Obscuribacterales bacterium
GCCGTTAGCAATGTGATCCCAGAGAACATCATCAGTTCTGTCAAAGAAACGATTGAATTGGTGGAAGTTAGCCGGCACCGGCTGAAGAGCAAAGTTCTTAGTTAGAGGACCATCTCCGTGACCACGCTTACCGTGGCAAACAGCGCAGTTGGCTCCAAACACTGCATCCATGTCATCAATTTCCTTCTGGGCCATTGGCGGCACAGCTATTGCCCGAGTATAGAAAACCAAATCCCATACTTGTTTACGGCTGCATGTGTCTTTTAGGGACGGGTGGTTAACTTCATGTCCGGCAAGAATTGCTGAACCTTCAGCCATTGGTTTGCCATAAGTCAGGAAATAGTAAAGATCTAATGGTTTTTGTTTGTGCACCATCACTTCATTGCTTAGGTCAACGGTTGTTTTGTTGGCAATACCCTTGCCATCGGCACCGTGACAGGTGGCGCACTGTTGCTTTTCATAGACGACCTTTCCGTCTGGAATTGACGGGTTGTCATCCGGGAAAATGACCACATCGGCAGATTCCGTAACCTGACGGCTGGCCATTTTGTCATCAGCGCCTTTAAGACTTACTTGTTCAGTACAACTAGACAAGGAAATAACTGCCGGCAAGGCAACTAAAAGGCTTAGTGTTTTCCACGAAAAGGTCTTATTCAACATCTTAATATCCAAAGAAAGGTATCCATGAAATAGAAGCCCAAATGACGATGATGGCAAATGCCACAATCAAGAACAATGGCGGTGGTCCTTCACCGATTCGATACTCGGAGACTTCTTCGTAGTGTTCAGTTGGTTGAACGGCTTCTGCCGCTGCGCCTTCTGGCTTTTTCTTTTCTGCCATTTTTTCCTGCCTAGCTACTTAACTGAGTTTGACCATGAGTTGCTGTCGGCTCATCAGTCATCATGTCGTACTTAACTGATTCCATGTCTTCGAACTCGCCGTTACGGAAAGCCCACCACATGGCTGCAATTCCCACAACAAAGAACAAGAAGCAAACGCCAAAAGCCACATAGAGACCCGGTGAAATGCCAACTTGATTCAAGATGCAATTAGGACACATGCTTAGTTACCACCTGAATGAGGTTCCCACTCTTGTTCTGTCAACTTGGGCAAGTGCACTTGTCCAACTTTGTTCAATTGATCTAGTTTGTCGATAACAATTTCCTGGTTCTGCGGCAGCGATTTTAAATATGCCACCAAGTACCAGCGTTCTTCCTCGGTCAATATTTCGTTGAAGCGCGGCATGCGAGTACCAGCCACACCTTCGCTCACACGATAGAACCAGAACGCATCCGGATACTGCTTATAGAACGCTCTTGTGAAGTTAGCCGGCTTCTTCTCCAATGAGATGGAGTTTGGTCCGTTGCCTTCACCTTCGAGTCCGTGGCAAGCAGCACAGTTTTGCGTATAGATACCACGACCGGCATTAGCCGCCGCATCCGAATTGGTATCAACTGTTTTACGCGGCAAATAAACTTGCTCGTATTCAGCCGGTGCTTCCACATAAGCATGAACTGTTCTTTGGTTACCCAATGTTTGAATGTAACCAACTAAGTCATTCATGTCACGGTTGGACAAGTGGCTAAAGCTGGGCATGATTGAACCAGGCTTCACAGCACGTGGGTTAATCAAGTGAGCCTTCTGCCATTCCGAGGGAAACCTGCCGCCTTCGTTAGTCAAATCTGGACCAGTTCTAGCTGTGCCTAATTGGTGCGGTGTTTCCCATACATAGTCACCAGCTTTTACAAGTGGTCCATAACCTCTGTCTTGCAGACGGGTGAATTGCGTATGGCAGTAGAAGCAACCCTCACGGACATATATTTGACGTCCGCGTGCCGGGTTTACCACATCTGATTTGACGTATTTGTTGCCGTGACCTGACGGTACCGGATTAAAAAGCACCATCGGCAGAAGTACTGTCGCTGTAATAATCGTAAAAAAGGTAATTACGATACCAATTGCACCAAGGCGATAGCCGTTCATTAGGCCTTCACCTCCGCCGTCTTAGCATCAGCTGCTTTTGCAGCCGGTGTGTACAACGACTTAAAAGCATTGTAGGCAAATATACATTGTCCAAGCACAATCATGACTCCACTGACCGCTCTTAGTCCCCAGTAAGGACGAATCTGCAGTCCCCATTGATCAACTGGCACACCAAATGCCCAACCTGCTGATTGAATCAAACCGGCAATGGTGAGTGACAACATCATCAGTAAGAATCCTAAAAACTTCAGCCAGTAGTGAGCACGAATAAGACCTTGACTGTGCCAGTCGCGCCCAGTAATTCTAGGCAGACCGTAATAAATAGCCGAGGTCAAAATAAAGGAAAACGTTCCAAGCAATGCCAAGTGAGCGTGTCCTACTACCCACTGGGTAAAGTGCAGGTACCAGTTAACCCAACGTGTTGCTTGAAATGGACCTTGCGTGCAAGTAACTAAATAGAACATGCAAGATGTAACGGCAAAACGCAGAGGCATATCTGTCACAACCTGTTGCCACTTGCCCTTCATGGTCATGAAGAAGTTTGTTAACACGGTCAAAACAGGCACCAAAAGAAATACCGATGAGATAACGGCAATAGCTTTGAGCCATTCAGGCACCGGCGATTGCAAAATGTGGTGAGTACCAGTCGGTGCATAGAAAAGTGCAATACCCCAGAAACCCAACATGGAAAGACCATGGCTATATAAAGGAGCATTAGTCAGTCTTGGCAAGAGGTAATACATCATGCCGACACCAACTGTCGTAAACCACATACCCAGGATGTTGTGTCCGTAGAACCAACCAACAATGGCATCGTTCAAACCAGGCAACGCGACGAAAGTACGCTGACCGATGATGTAAACGAGTGGAAACCAAAATAGTGCGCCCAGGAAATACCAGAGCGATACATATAGTTTCTTGACCTTTCTGTTTACCACGGTCATATAAACGTTGGCGGCAATTGTGACAAGCGCAATTGCTACAAGCACATCGAGTACGGCGCCCAATTCGGCGTATTCACGACCTTCAGTTGATCCATTGATCAAAGTACAAAAGGCACCAACCATCACGGCATTCCATGCCCACATGGTGAAGTTGCCCAGGCGCTCCGACCAAAGCTTTGTCTTGGCTAGTGAAGGCACCATGTAATACATGGCTCCGACATAACCCATGGACAGCCAGCCTATGGCCACTGCGTTAACGTGCCACATGCGCAAGTGTGGAAAAGACAGTTGTGGAATGTTGTGTATGAGGTCAGGCATGGAGAATTCGAGTCCCCCAAGCATCCCTGCTCCCATTCCTAAAATTGACCACCAGATGGCGGACAGTATGAAGTTTCTGGCAGCGCTGCCTTCACGATTGCTTAAAACGGCGTCTAGTAACATTGTTGCCCCGCTTGGCTTCTTGTTTTTATCAACGGCAAATTTTAACGTACTTACAACTATCTAAAAGCGTTGGAAGGTAAGGGCGTTTTTGAAGATTACTCTAAACAAATGGAGACAACCCTTGTTAAGAGACAATCTCTTTGCATGCTTAATATAAGCAACTGCGCTGTCTCAAAACAGCTAGCTTAGCCAACTTAGTTAACTTGCCAGTAGATCCAAAATGCTTTGCCGACAAGGTCTTGGCTCACTTGATTTGAGTGTAGTTGGATACATCTTTGCAGCAACAAATTGATACAAAAATAACCTGCTACGAGATTATTTTTTCCCGCCTGCAACCCACAGAGATCCAATTCGATATCCACCAAGAATCTCTTTGCTTCTACTGAATTTCAGAGACAGCCAAATCAAGTCCATTGAATTTGTTGGCCGTTTCCACCGCACCGGCTGTCAACCAACCGTGTGCTGCCTGAGCGGCATACTTTATACAGCGGTTATAAAGATCAGAATTTGGTTCTACTTGCAAAACATATTTGCCACGTACATCGCCACCAGGATCAGGTCCTACGCCGACTTTTATTCTGTCAAAACCTTGTCCGCCCAATTGTTGAATTATGGATTCCACTCCATGTTGTCCACCGGCACCGCCCTGTGCTTGCACACGAATGCGACCAAGCGGCAGCGAAACATCATCATGAATTACGAGCAAATCTTTCGGCTCGATCTTGAACCAATTGAGCACCGACTGCACCGATTTGCCTGAATCATTCATATAAGTAACTGGTTTGACAAGAATAACTTCGACTCCTGACAAATCAATCTTAGCGAGATCGCAGTACAAATTCTTCTTGTTGGAAAACTGCGCGCCAATTGAATCTTTCAATCGGCCGACTTCATCAATGACGGCAAAACCGGCATTGTGTCTTGTGAAGTAGTATTCAAGCCCTGGATTGCCAAGCCCAACAATAACTTTCATGGGACCATATTATGATGAAGAGCTATAAGGCTTGCCAAGTCTGATGTAAAAAG
>JAKFVJ010000169.1 GCA_021732245.1 Candidatus Obscuribacterales bacterium
CCCCATAGAAAAGGCCAAAGTATTGTTGAAGTTGTTGTCGGGATAATACTTATTGTTATCGCATTACTAGCCTTAGCCGATCTTGTCGTTATTGTTCAGGCGGGCATAATCAATGGCGACTTAGCAGCAAGGGCCGCTCGTGCAGCGGCGAATCAGGAAGACTCAGCATCAGCGACAAGCGTCGCAGAAGATGTAGCCAACAAATTTGCGACCTCAACAATCATTTCCAGCGTAGACGACATCAAGGTGACCTTAAACTCACCGGCAAATGGTCAGTTGACGGTTGATTCAGCGATAAAGGTCAATGTACCTTTTCCTATTCCTGGACTCAACCTAAACCCCGTCACGCTGCGTACTCAATCTGTCGGCCCAATGCTACGGTAATTTATTCACTGATAAATGATCATCTATCAGCTAAGACAAATGCTTGAAGTTGAGCACAGCTATATCTGGCTACAAAGTATATTGAGCCAGTTTGCCGGGCAAGTATTAACTTGACAACATCGTCGGCTGCCCTTATGGTTGGTGGGTTCGAACTTACTAACTATAGGCTGAACCTTTGTTCGCAAGCCAACTTTCTTAGCTGAAAATCGTTTTTTTTGGGCATATTATTCTTGCCCGACACACGTCTTTTTGATCTCGCAAAAAATTCTAAGGGGTACTGCTGATGCAGAATATTAAAAAGCGCAATGCAAAAGGTAGCACTTTGGCTATCGCGGCTGCTTGCTTCATGATTATCGTCTTTATCGGCATAGGATTTGCCTATATTTCTATGGCAGTCGGCAGCAAGAAGCAAACCGAACACGCCGTGCAAAATGGCTCACTAAGCCTTATGAATGCAGCCTGTAAAATTGCCGTGCCCTATAGCTCTCTCACTGCTAAGCAGCAAGAAATTGTTCATGGTGCATTCGCCGGCAAACCACCTGAAGGAATCGACCTCATTAACTACAATCAGGTCATTGGTTATGCCATGAGACAGGCTCAAAACGCCATCAATGGTGCCGGTGGTGAGAATGGCCAGCAGTATAAAGAAGCCCAAGTAATTATTGACGCTATTCAAAACGACTCAGACAGCATTGGGCAGCGACTGATTGCAGAAATCAATAAGAAGATCAATGATCCATCTTTTGTTGAAACCAATTTTTCCTCTGTAGCCAATGCCAATCCCTCAGGCTTATACGCTTTCTTTGGCGGTGGCAATAAGATTCAATTGAGAAGCTGCACTCCTGTCTACGTAAATCAATACGGCTCAAGTACGGTCCCAATTTCCAACGTATCAATAGACTTGAACAGTTCAGCTTACGACGACTTAGCTCAGTGGGCGCAAGGTGGTCCGGATACGTCAAAGACAAATCCAGACAACAAGCAACCCTACACCTTCGTATCGGGCTACACTGCAATTGAGCCAAACATCTTAGCCGGCTCCAGCGGAGGCGCAGCCACACCTTACAGAACCTTGTATGCCATAAGCATCAATCCCAATGAGCCAGTACACTTGGTAGCTGCTTCCGAGGTCACAACTCCCACTTCGAAAGTTTCAAAAGCAACTGGCGGCAAGATGCCACCATTCAACGGTTTAAATTTAATAGCCGATGTCCAGGGCTCCGGATCCAATGCAAATTACCAAACATCGGTGTTTGTAGTTGCCGGTGGACAAACTTCCAGCGAAACTCCCATGTTGCCACCATCAGTACCCGGAGGCTATATCACAGTAAAAAACGCCGCGCCCTTAAATTTCCCCAGCATCATAGAGATAGTAGACATCCAGGAAGCTCCGGAAGCCAACGAGCTGATGACTGGCGTTTACATTACCGGAACTGCTGCTCCCTTTGGATATCCATTATTCTCAACAGATCAAAAAACTCTGCAAGCTTGGGCTAAATACAACTATTTGCGTTTGAATAATAAGTCGGCAACCAAGCCGGCGACAAATGCTGATCAGCCAATCTTTAACATAGGAGGGGCAATTGCATCGAATGAGGAGCTGGAAGCAATTCGCTACGTCAACACTAAGGATGAAATCCTCGGTGTCGGCGTTGGTCTAACACCCCCACCGACGACAATTTGTTCGGAATGTTTCTGGAATAACTTTGAAGGTAAATTGGCAAAGAAAGCCTGCCAAGACTTGAAAACCTCTTTTACGATGGCTTACGGTGTGCCGAAAATACTGAGTTCCTTTAGCCCACAAAACATAACATCGGCAGAAGCAGCTAAAGGAGCATACCTGGCGGCCTATCAATATGCGACCAAGAATTTGGCCGAATATGACTTTGCAAAACAGAAGACAACCACTTCATCAACCATATTTGTAAACGTTCGCAAAGGCTCTGGCTTTGGTGGTGTTGCAGGCGATCCAGGTGAAGATCAGTGGATAACCACCACCACAACAACTGAGTCTTGGAACAAAACCGGTACCGCTCTCACTCTAGCGGCAACCAAGAATATTGGGGAATGCATAAACAATATCGGCAAGACTCCCGACAGTGACTTTTATGTCGGCGTATCAGGATTGCAGAAATTTCCGCACGATAAAATGCTCTATGCTTCAGGCACAAACGGCTCAGGAGATTTTCTCTCCTTTATGTCTACTGTCGCAAAAGCACCAACAAATCCAGCTGACGTCAAAAGTATTAAGGTCGGACAAGACGGCACAATTTTAGACTACATAAGCGAGGTTTCGGTTAACCACACTCCAGGCGTTGCAGCAAATGCGCCGATAATGTTAACAACCGAAGGCACCACTGTAAAAAGAAAGGTTACAGGACCTCTTGCTGAACTGCTTAAACCTGTGACAACAAGCTATCCGTTTGCCACTATCGCCCAGTACGCCAATGGCACAGCCAAGGTTACTCCTGGAAAAGCTCTGCAGACAAGAGATAAGTTTGCAGCGGAACTAAAAAAACAAATGACCATTAAGAACGGAAAAATTGGTGCCTTAATGCAAGCCATGCACCAAATTGTGCCCAACAAAGATCCGGAAATCTTCGGTGGCGAGGTCTATGACATTCTTACGGGACAGACGATTGGCTTAGACCAAACAATGTATATTTACGCGGATCAAAACAACAAAGATTCGCAGGGACAACCAAAGTTGATCCTGACCAAGACACCACCAGGCAACAATGCTAATCAAGTTCCAAACGGAAAAATAGTAACGTTCCGCAATAGTTACGCTGTTATGGGAAAAACTGTCAACCCGAAAAAGGAAATGGCCATCGTTGATTCACTCTTTACAAAATTGACCAAGCTCTCCGGAGCAAGCAAGCTGAGGGGCGTTGACGAAATCACCTGGACACCCAATACAGGCAGCAACAATTACCTGGGAGAGTTGAGTTTCAGCAGTGGCTTGACTGGAATGTCCACCACAGACTTCAACATGCTACTCAGGATGATTTCGCAGTCGACCACAAAGAACGTAGTCAGTATGCCCAACTAATGAATTATGTCCGGAGGACTAATTGTGAATCGAAAAATAACTTGGATTGCAGTTCTGGCATCGTTGACCATTATGCATTCATTTTTGGGGAGCGATGTATGTCATGCCCAACCTATTGCACCTACCAAGCCTAATGCAACTTCCAAGATAGATACAACCCAACCACAACGGAAAGAGCCACAAGGAAGGAAACCAACAAGACCTGGTGAATTCTATAAGCGCTCAGCAACAGCATTTAAGTCCAATGATCTGGTCCAAATACCTAACTTGCGCGAAGTCCCCCAGTATACTGGAGCCAATGTCGTATTCGGCTGGGGCGAAGAATATCCAAACGCCAGTGGCGGCAAGGTAATTGCCTATACTTTTACCACGTCCGATTTGCAGAACACTGTCATTCAGTGGTATCAACAATATCTAACTCGGATTGGTTGGACAATAGAAGCAAAACCCGCAGACTATACGGACGATACGGGCGCCATTTCGGCACACAAGGGCCGAAGCATATGCCAAATCTCCACAGAGCCGGATGATGATAACCGCATCCAAGTGCGCGTGCACTATCATGACGCGTCCAACTGACTTCTGAAACAACATAGTTAGAGTAACGAAAAATTTGCTAAGCAATGCAAATAAAGACTAATTCCAGGGATTAGTTTAAGCTCTGATGGGTAAAACCATTTCAGGCTGAATTGCAAAGCGAGGCACGCATATGTCCGTCCAGGAGCGTCTTGAATCATCTCTTGATAGTTCTAGTCCCTATTTGAACCGAGAGTTGTCGCTCCTAGCCTTCCAGCAAAGAGTCCTGGAAGAAGCTCAGGACAAGTCTAATCCGCTTCTGGAACGATTTAAATTTCTCTCCATAGTCGGCTCCAACCTGGAAGAGTTTTTCATGGTGCGGGTTGCCTGTCTCAAAAGGCAACTGCAAACCAGCAATATCGCCACAGCCAAAGACGGC
>JAKFVJ010000175.1 GCA_021732245.1 Candidatus Obscuribacterales bacterium
CAATAAGCTAAGCGGTGTTATTACTCATGGCGATATGCGCCGCGCGCAAGTTAAATTCGGCAACGGCATTTTTGACAAATCAGCCAAGGATGTTATGTTTGCCAATCCAAAAACAATTTCGGCAAACTCACTAGCAGTTGAAGCTCTTAAGATGATGGATAAACATCACATAAGCGATTTGCCTATCGTTGATGAAAATGGCTGCCCATCAGGATTTATAAACCTAAAAGATCTAGTCCACTCAGGCATCATTTAATTACAGATTTAAGAGGTGACCGATGAACTTTATTTCCGCTCTCATAGTTGCAATGTTAGCGTCAGCAGTCATTTGTCTTTCCGGCTCTGCATGTCCTTGCAAGGACGTCAAAGAGCTTGCTGCCAAACCGATAAACACATCGGAAAATGTTTTGGACGGCTTACGCTGGACACACACTCCCGAATACACCAAAGAATTCAATGAAGCAATTAAGCAAGCGCGTGCCGCCTGTCTAAAGCACATTGGAAAGCCCTACAGAGCAATTGTGGCCGATGTCGATGAAACAGTTTTGGATAACAGACCACACATGGAACAAAATCCAGTCATCGGCTGGAAGGGCTTTGAGCCCTGGGTGCAACAAGCAAAAGCTCCAACACTCAGACCAACTGCGGAATTACTCGAGTGGGCTAGAAAAAACGGCTACGCCATATTTCTTGTAACCGGTCGCTATGAAAGCACACGCAAAGCAACAATTGAAAATCTGGTCAAAAACGGTGTCGCTTACGACGGACTCTTCATGCGTCAAGACGGCAATCACGTGCCGGCCGAAGAATTCAAATCAGCCTATCGCAAAGCCATCGAAGACATGGGCTTCACCATCGTCCTGAACATCGGCGACCAAGTGTCCGACTTGTTAGGCGGCTACTCCGAAGAGTGCATCAAGCTCCCAAACAAGATGTACTTTATCAACTAAACAGAATCGCCTGGTTCAGCGCGCCCGTCACTCTGAGCGAAGCGAAGAGTCTCGCGCCTTTAGCTACGAGATTCTTCGCCTACTTCGCAGGCTCAGAATGACGTGACTGTGTTTTAGGCTTTGCAGCAGGTTTAGCTGTTTTGGTAGCCTTAACGCTTTTAGCTTGAGGTTTAGTTTTTGGCGATGTTGCTTTTTTGGCTTTAGCCGGAGCTGTGATCTTTTTTGCTTCGACTGGTTTCTTTTGATTTGTCGGCACAGGCGGCACAACTTGTTTTACCGGGGCCTTTTCGGTTTGAATTGGCGGTAGGCTAGGATCTACAATGAGTACTTTTCTACTATTAAATCCATAGGCAAAACCAATAAAAAAAGCATTGACTGCAAGCAGTGCAGAAATAAAACGACCCTTGCCGCTCATTGCCTACTCTCCAACAAAAGTTTTAGTATCGTTGAATGTCTCAGATTCGGCCGCGTTGCGTGCATAACTAAGCAATACGTCTTTCGACGAGAAATTTTCTTGTATGTACGGTCCAGACACAATTTTCACACTTAACACGGCTTTGTCATCGCCGGCGTGCTTGTTATACTGCTCGCCCAATTCCTTGGCATCAAATACAACAGTATTACTTCCCTTCTTCACCAGTCGAGTAATATCAACGTTCTTTCCGGGACCAAAGAAATTGTCCACAGCAGTGCCGTTCACTTTGACGGTTATGGAATAGCCAATATACTCAACACCTGATGACGACAGCCAATATTTTCGAGAGGCTTTTGGTTTTGCAGATGCCGGTTTAGTCGTCGGCTTCTCTTCTTCTGTAATCGGCAACATTTTGCTATCAGCCTCGGCTAGAGCTTTCGCTGGTTGTTCTTGCACTGCGTCTTTTGTTCCAGGTGCTACTTTTTGAACTGGTGCCAATTGCTGATGCACACCCAAATAGTATCCACCAAACCCAGCTCCACCTACCATGAGCACCAATATCACAAGATCCGATAGTGCACCCAAGACATTGATGCCTTCACGTTTTTGAACCATGATTTGGTAATTGCTCCTAGTTACGGTATCCTCGACAGAGATCAGTTTAGACTAATAAGCAAACAGGACATTAAATTCAGTGGTAAAGCGAGCCAAAATCAGCCTGGTTATTTGCAGCCTGCTTTTGATCACCAGCAGTTGTTTTAACATCCCGGCATATAGTCAAGTCAAGAGATATCAGATTGAGGCTACCGTCTACAAACTCTGCCAGGAAGGCAAGGCCGCTATTGATCAAAAGGATTTTGCAAAAGCGCGAGACATTTTTTTGGAAGCAGCGAAAAGCGATCCCACATCCAATTCAAAGTATGTGCACACCTGCCTTAGTCAAAGTTACCTTCAGCTCAGAGAATTCAGCAAAGCTATAACTGAAGCGCAAATTGTACTCAAACTTGATCCGAACAACGCCTACGCCTTATACATCATATCGAAAGCAAATTATGAGATGGGAAATTTCGACGAAGCGGCGCGCTATCTACAGAAAAGTAATAACACGGATAGGGCAAATAAAGATGCCGAAGAATCCAGACGAGCTGCATGTAATATCTCCGCATATGCCAACCTGCAAAAAGCAACTCAATGCATAAAATCAAATAACGATGTCGAAGCAACAATGCTATTACAAAGTGCAATTGATTGTGACCCTACACCTGTCTCATCTCATGCTCACGCCAGTCTTTCATTTGTTTATAGGCGGAGAGGCTATCTACAAAGGGCTATTCAAGAAGGCAACAGGGCTCTTGCATTAAATCCACAAGACAAAGCAACTGTTTATAACATTGCTATGGCCTATAGAGATCAGGGTCACTTTGACGACGCAATATCTTGGATGAATCGATATCTAACTATGGAGACAGATCAAACGCAGCGACAAAACGCTCTTGCTTGTCTCAAGAGTTTCCAGCTCGACAAAGCAAACCTGCAAAACCCAGATAACAGACTACCTGACTATTTGGATGAGTCATTAGCGCAAGGACATACTAGCAAATGGAATCAAGATAGGCTGCCGTTAAAACTTTATATCTCATCGGGCGCAGGCACGCTTGGCTATTTGAACTCATACAAAAATATAATGCTTCTTGCTTTTGATGCGTGGTGCACGGCATCCCACAACAAATTAGCGTACGTCGTTGTTAATGACAAGTCTAAAGCTGACATTGTTGTTCAATGGACTTCGACTCCATTTAGAAGAACCACTGATCACCCTAACACCAGAAAATGCGGCGAGACTCTTTTCAGATTCAATGACCTTGGCGACATTCAAGAAGCCACCATTACTATATTGACGGTAAACCCTTTTAACGGAGCGCCGCTCAATTCCGATGGCGAATGCGCGTCAATTTGTATTCACGAAGTGGGTCACGCTTTAGGGTTAGGACATTCACCAAAAATCGCGGACATCATGTACTTTTGTACTTCCACTTTTCAAAATGGTTTAAGCACTAGAGATAAGGCAACACTGTCCAAGCTGTACTTGGCGTATCCGCCGATTGCCTTTGTGCCGAGAGCGTCCACTTTACCTAACAAGATTGAATACCTACCAGTTCCAGAATTCATGCCGCCACTGCCACCTGACACTTCAAAGCTGGAGCCGCCTTTGTTTGAGCCCCCGCCGGCAAGACAAGCAGAACCGCAACCGCCTTTCTTCACACCGCCGGCACTGTCTAAACCGGCGTCAAATGAATCGCTGTTTTTTGCCCCACCGAAGAAGTAAGTGCTTCAGAACTTACTTAAGCATCGGTGTTTTGCTAGCCGGCATTTCCGATTTGACTTCGAATTTTGTGATCATCTGCTGCGGTAGTATAAATGCGAGTATGAACATCGCACCTACTGCTAGGTGAAGCAAGGCATCGTTTGTGCCTAATTCGAGTGTCTGCGGTATGACGACAAGTAAGTGTTCGTCATAGCCGAACATGCCCATTGAATCAATACCAGGCGGTGCTGTAATTCCGGCAATGCCTAAAAACAGATAGACGATACCAAATGAAAGCGCGAAGAATTTAGCGCTTCTGACGGATCCCCACAGTCCAAAGGATAAGGCAGCGGCCCCTGAAGCAAGGTGAATCAAGTTATGCGCAACGCTCAAATGAGTACCCATGAAACCTGGGGCGAAAAAGCCTACCAATCCAATAACCGCGAAGGAGAGACCCAGCAATATGATTAGACCCTTGCTCATCATTTCATCCTCCAAATTTCCCAAAGAAACGGCTGGGACTAATGATGCGCAGAATTCAACTTTGCTCCCGATTTTGCATTATTTTTGATTCAATTGGCGTGTCTTCTGCCAGCGAGTAGCTTGTGCTGCGTCCGCCGGCCGCATCTTTCACCAAAATACTTTGTCTTACTAAATCATTAATATCTCTATTTGCCGTGTCTTGCGAACACTTCGCCAAC
>JAKFVJ010000174.1 GCA_021732245.1 Candidatus Obscuribacterales bacterium
GTCTATAACTGAATGATCGGCCCTTAAGCTCATCAATGCCAGTTTAGTAATTTCAATACTTGATTCAAATTCCGGCTGCACAACAGCATTTGCACCAATGGCGCGAAAGATTTCAATATCGTCTGATCTATGAGCGCGAGCAATTATTTTGATGTCTTGGTTCTGGTGGCGGATGAAAGATATTATGGTCATGGTGGCAGTCGGATCCGGCACTGTTAGGACAAGAGCAGCGGCTCTATTAATTCCGGCTTTTAAGAGCACCTGACGCCCGAAGACGTCGCCGTATATGCACGGTATGCCTTCGCGTTCCAGCTCATCGATTGTTTCACTAGCAATGTCTATAACCACAAGTGGTATATTGAGACTGCGCAAAGCTATGCCTACATTGCGGCCTATTCTTCCGTACCCGCAAATAATTACATGGTCTCTAATGCTGGTGGTAATCGTATCTTCCAAGTTTTTGTCTACAGTCACATGACTTGCCGCATATCGCCAGAGAAGTTTCGGCACAAGTGACATTAAAAGCGGTGAGACGATGAGGGTGATTACCGCACCGGCCAAAAATAGGTCGTATACGCTTTCAGGCAAAAATTGCAATGAGTGGGCAACGGTTGCCAGAACGAAAGAGAATTCTCCAATTTGGGCTAATCCGACACCGACAAGAATGGCGCTCCACCAACTGGCTACTGCCATTCTGGCACTGAGCGCACCTATTGTTGCTTTACCGATGAGAATCAACAACACAAAGAGAAATACTTGTATTGGATGCTCGACAATAAAAGAGGGATTTAACAACATGCCGACAGAGACGAAAAATACTGTAGAGAAGAGATCCTTAACAGGCAAAAGATCAGCCAGCGCTTGATGTCCATAGGGAGATTCGCTGATCATAGCGCCTGCTAAAAATGCGCCCAGCGCCAGTGATAGTCCTAATTGCTGACTGGAAAGTGCAATGCCTACGCACAAAGTAATGAGGCTCAATAAAAACACTTCACGCGAGTTTGTTCTTGTTACCCACTTCAAGAGATTTGGCACTACCTTTGTTGCACCAAGAAGAACAATTGCCATAAGCATAGTTGCTTTGAAGAGTGCCATGAGCAATGCAGGTAAAAAGGCAAATGTTGCACCTGAACTTATCGGTGCCTGATTCAGAGCAGGCAACAGGGCAATGATCGGCACAAGAGAAATATCTTGAATGAGCAAAATTGCCACCAATAGCCTGCCATGCGCCGAATCGGACTCTGCTCTTTCCGTTAGCAATTTGCTTGCGACAACAGTGCTTGATAAAGCACAAATACAACCGAATATGAAACCGTCATCGGTTGCCGTGACAAGACCTGTTGCCTGGGCAAAAAGCCAGGCACAGGCAATAGTAATTATCAGTTGACTGAGTGCGGCGGCCAAGGCGCGCTTGGCTGACGAAAAGACCTTTTTGAATGAGACTTCCAGACCCAAAACGAACAAAAGCAGTGCTACACCTAGTTCTGCCAATGTTTCAATTTGCTCGGTATTGTTTATTAACGAAGCCCCATAGGGACCTATTGCTACTCCGGCTAATACGTAACCGGCAATTACAGGCTGCTTGAAACGAATGCAGAAAAAGCCTGCCAGGAGTGCGGCGAGCCACACGCAACCTAGATCCCTAATTAGTGTGAGATCAGTCATAGCGAGCCTTTCAGGAGGTCTATTTAGATTCTACCCAGTTGAATTCCTGAAAATAGCCAAAAATCTATGAACTATCGGCAATATTTACGTTGTCGCGCTAATTTGCGTGGTAAAAGATAATGGAGACGCACCGAAGGAGACACTATGAGCGACTTTCCTCAAGATATTTTCACAGAACCAAGCAATGTTGATATACACACCTTAAAAAATCTCGGACCACTGACGGGAATGGCTGGAATTTGGCATGGCGAAGATGGCAGTGACCTTCACCCGGTGGCAACCGGTAAGAAAGGAAATATCTATGTGGAAAGATATGAATTACAGCCTATCGATCCAGCGCTAAATGGACCGCAACTTCTTTACGGATTGCGCTATCACACGCATATAACCAAACCTGGTGAAGTAAAAACATTCCACGATCAAGTTGGCTACTGGCTTTGGGAGCCGGCAACGGAAACAGTTATGCACACAGTAGCCATACCGCGTGGACAAACAGTTTTGGCTATCGGTAAAGCAGCCAAAGACGCCAAGTCTTTCGAGCTTGTGGCAGAACATGGTGCTGTGACGAATGGTATTTCGTCCGGTCCTTTTCTTGAATACGCCTATAAGACTGTTGAATTCCGTATCAAAGTAACAATCAATGATGACGGCACCTGGTCTTATGATGAAGATACCGTGATGATGATAAGAGGCAGAGATGAAGCCTTTCATCATACCGACAGTCACACGATGAAGAAAATTGCTGAACCAACGCCTAATCCCTTAGCATTGCAAGCAACGTCGGCTTGATTGCTACCAGCGTTTGATTTGCTCTACGCACCATTTGTAATAGCCGTCGCTGTCATTTGTGTACAGGCGCGCATCGGTGCGTTTGATAATATATGGCGCTGTTTTGCCGTTACGCTCTATCGTTAATATCATTGTTGAACCAGGTAAACCGCGGCAAGCATTGCGAAAATTGTCGGCGTTTGTGTGGGTAGTTCCGTCAATTTTCCTTATCTTGTCGCCTGTGACAATACCTAGACGCAGTAGATCACTGCCGGGAAGAATTTTTGTAATCGTGCCGTCATCACCTTCTGTATAGGCTCCTAATACACCGACTGGTATTTCGCCGTGACTGATGTTTTCTTTTAGTTTCACTTTAGTCACGGCAGTTTCTTGAACTTGTCCTTCTTCAGTGTTGCGCGCATGTCCGGGAATTAGTGGTGTCAATTTATCCGGCAAGAGTTTGTCTTCCGTGTCTGATTTCGCCCAGTTGGGATCTACGTAAAGTTTGCTTTCGGAGGCCTTTAATTCAAAGGGCTGACCCTCTTGCGCTTGAGCGGCCAGTACGGACCAAATGACTAACGGGAATGCCGGGATTTTCATTATCAGTCTTTTGCTTTGTGTCTAAATGTTTTACTTGTGACAAGACCTATGAGCATTATTACCAATCCGGCTAGTGCAGCCGGCCAGAAGCCAGTTATCGTTAAATGCTGCGGCACGAAGTGAGCAGTTAACAATAGCGCCAGAGCCGGCAAAACCCAGAACCCAATCACCCACAGAGGAATTAGCCACAGAAGAGCTAAACCCAGGGATGCAACCGTCCATAAAGCAGCAATGAAGCCGACGCCGAGTTCGATAAGCCATAACATTAAGCCGAATAGTAGTGATATTAAAAGGGCGGATAAGAAGTTCCCGTGAAAGTCTATACCGGGAATCATCGGCAGCACTGCCACAAAGGCTAGAGCTGTGAGAACCAGTCGCAAAATGCCTCTCATCATAAATCACTCCTCAAAAGGACCATAGCTTTAGGATACATGCGCGTAACGTATTTAGTGAAGAGCCTATGCCCTTCGATTATGAAATGCATAATAGGGGTATAGCTTTCTGGCGATAGGGGCAAATTTATGCGATCTTCTGCAATATCTTCGGCTGTGCTGTTGTCCCTCAGTTTGCTGCCGGTTGAGGCGCAGAGCATCATGGAATTCGGCGATTTGCGTGCCGGTGCTGCCGGCACTGGCGCCGGTGCGGGAATGTCCGCCGGACTTGGTCACAAAAATGCCTTAAACAAATCATTTCAAAAAGCAACTAAAGCAATGACCGCCGCCCAGAAAGCCGCTTTTGATGCGCAAACTAAGGCAATTAATCAGTATTGGTCATCAGGATGCCAGTACGAAGTAGCAAAGCAATGGTCGAATGCGGAAAAAACTTTTGCCTACGTCTTGCAGGTGGTTACTTTGAGAGATGGAGCGAAAAGTTCAACACGTGTTCCTGTCTTGCAAAAGTTGGTTGTAGCAACCAAAGCGCAGAAGAAACTTGATCAAGCAATTGGCTATCAAAAATCAATCGTTGACTATCACAAGGGAACAAGCCGTCCTGATGAACGAGCTATTGTCAAAACGCAAGCGGACTTATCAGGACTCTACTTGGATAAGCATGATTATGCTGCCGCTGAGCCCGTATTGAAGGATTCAGTCGCTCTGTATGCGAAATATCCTAGCCTGCCACAAGGACAAAGAATAGTTACGCTCAGAACCTACAGCAAAGTATTACGTAAACTGAAAAAGGATGCCGAAGCAGACAAAGTGGAGATGTCTATCACGCAAGACACAGTCATGCCGAAAGTAGTATCACCTACGACTGAAGAAAAAGCTCCAATCACTGAAACTGTCAGCCAGCCTCCAGTACCGCCAATGCCTGCCGTACCCGACACACCGACTACGG
>JAKFVJ010000315.1 GCA_021732245.1 Candidatus Obscuribacterales bacterium
TTATCCGGCTGCTTACGTATTGCCGCGCTTACTCGTCTTCCAACTCCGCTGGGCTGCTTTACAAGGTTTCGTTTTACATTAATTACTCCTCCTTGTCACGATTTAACGTGGCGCACTTGAACTTTTTAGCATCTAAAACGTATTAGTAAGTAGAACTCAGACAACCAAAGCCACAACATGCCAAACGTCGGGGAGAGGCATGCCAAGCCTTCAAGTCTCGGGTCCTGCTGGGAGTCATTGCTGCGCCGTCCAAGCCGGCGCGGCATAGCCCCAGCTAGAACGTCCAGTATGACTTCATGAATTTATGCACGTGTCCTGTGATATCTTCCGGAAGAAAATCCTTGCGATCTACCATCTTACCGAGAGTAGGCGAAAATTCTCTGCCGATGACTTGGTGGGTGCCTGCAATGTATTCATACTCATCACATTGCCCATCTAGGAATCGACCACCAGGAAATTGCAGCTTAGTTACTTTTGAACCATTTGGCAAATAATCTATCTGGATACGACTGCCTGCCAGTCCTTTGAAAGGACCTGCATGAATCATCACATCATCCAGCCTTCCCTGCAGAGCTGTTGAACGATATTCAATGGCGTGCAATCTACCCATATCATCAAGAATCACATTAGTTGGCGCATGTCGATTTGCTTGGTAGTAGATCCAGTCATCACTACCTTGAACCCAGTTTGGTAGTTTTCGTTCAGCCATATATGGATATAACTTTTTAAAACTCTCGGGAGCAGGTAGTTGCTTAACCACATCAAAACCCATTGCATTACCTTCGGCATGTACTTTGGAAAGCTGGTTGATACCGGTCTCACTCCAAAGATTCTGAAAACCTTTGGGACAGACTGTAACTACTCTTACATCGCGTCCCTTCACAAAGGCTGATTGAAATGGAATCTCCTTTTCAAAGATGTGCGCCATTTGCGGTGCATCGTTGTGCAATATGTTGACCTTGCCGGCTAGGTGCTCAAAGTCTTTTGTTGCCCGCTTCATGACTGTAGCCAAAAAGCCGGACTCTTCAAATAATTTGAGAGCTCCTGCTTTGACAGCAGGGTTATGTTCTATGAGTTCTTCGCCAACCTTCTCGCAAGCCTTAACTGCTTTGATTAAATCCATGGTCCGGGGTTTCCTTAGGGGGTGCCTTCTGGCTCATCATAGGTTGCCGCGCCCCGCCGCAACAGTGGGGAAAACCGCAAGACTACGTAAATCCCGCCCCGTTTTAGATTAATTGTTGGTCGCAACAGTCCTGATGACCTGTCGGCGGAGCCTGTCCATGGCGTTGGTCTTGTCGTAAATTAAGAGCGCCTGCTTACCTATTTTGCCATTATCGTAGGATTTGCCCTCGGTTAATCCGCGCAATTGGTCGAAGTTGTCGCCAATTTCTTTTTTGAGGGCAACTATCTGATTCCATTCATTAGCAATTGAAGGAAACTTCTCTTCAGGGATCATTAAAGCATCAACTTCATTAGATAGAAGTTTAAAGTGATACTCTAATTGACTCATTAAATAATCCATTTTCTTTTTACGTGGCGGCAGGTCACCGAACTGAATCGTTCCTGACGGACCGGGGAAAGGTTGAATGACGATTCCTCCCGGCAAGACATTGGGTGAGCGAATCGTTTGCGTCTGTTTGCGTGTCACTTCAGTCATCATCATCTGAGTTGATTTTTGAATCTCAGAAGTTGACTCGCCCATCTTTTGCAAGCCATCTTCCATGATGAGCACAGCTCCACGCACGCCGCCTTTCAGCATCTTACTGCTGTCAGGTGTCGACTCCGCAGTTGCAGGAGGTACTGCCTCATCGGCCAAAGCAAACTGGGCACAACCGATGACTGCAATTACAGCAGACGCCGACAGAAAAATCCGGAATTGCCAAATAGCCATTATCTTGCCTCCAGGCAAAGAAGAATCTCTATTCAATTGTGCCACGCACTCAATAAGAATCCTAAGGGTTTATAGGACACTTCATCCTTCTTAGCTTTCGGCGCCATTCTTCATGATGCCCAAGAAAGGCAGCTCACGGTAGTTTTCAGCGTAATCGAGACCGTAGCCCACAACAAACAAGTCCTCAATACTGAAGCCGACATAATCGACATCAACCGGCACAACTCGACGAGAAGGCTTATCCAAAAATGCCGCCAGTCTTAAGCTCTTCGGCGCGAATTGTCCCTGTAAATACTCCAAGAAAAACTTTGCCGTACGTCCTGAGTCGACAATATCTTCCACGACTAAAATGTGACGGTGCGAAATATTAGGCAGCTCGAGATAAGGAGTCTGCACAACGCCGGAACTTTCAGTTGCAGCACCATAACTCGACAGGCGAACAAACTCAATTTGCAGCGGTTCAGGGGTTTTTATATGGCGAATGAGATCAGCCAAGAAAACTATAGCCCCTTTCATGACTCCAATAACAACGGGCTTTTCCTTATCTTGATATTCTTTGCTTATCTCAGCGGCAAGCTCCTTTATTCGAGCTTGAATTTGCTCTGCTGAATAAAGTGTGTCTATTTTGGCTTGTCCCACGATATGCCCCCTTGTTTATGCCAGCTTTAATTTGCCGGCTGATTTAGTGCTACGTAAAGTCTTGTCTGTTGATCTTGTCTTATCTGCATCGAAAATTTTACGACCACGTACGAAAGTCGAGACAATCATACGATCGTCGCCTAAATAAATAAGCGTGGACAAAATTTCGTCAACATTGTGACCTAACATATCGTTAGGTACGCCTGTTCTACGCGTTGGATCAATAACAACGAAATCTGCTTCTTTGCCTTCTTCAAGACTGCCGACAACCTTATCTAAGTTGGCTGCTTTGGCGCCACCCAATGTACCCAAATAGAATAATTCTCTGGGTGATATCCAGAGATCCATCTGCATGTAGGCTGTGTCTTTCATAACGGAGAACAAAGACATTTGCGGTCCGCCGGCAACATCAGACCCAAGTCCGAATTTGATTCCGGCTTTTTTGATACGACTGAAAGGGAAAAATCCACTCTTCAAAAAGAAGTTGGCACTGGCACAGTGAGCCAATGATGATTGACTTTCCTTCAAAGCTCTAAGGTCTTTGTCGTCTAAATATATCGAGTGGGCAAATATGCTGTTTTTGCCGGTTAGGTTATGGCTTGCATAAACATCAACATAGCTACGAGCCGATGGATATTGCTTTTTGACAAAGGTGCATTCGTCTTTGGTTTCGGCAAGGTGCGTGTGTAAATAAGTACCCTTGTATTTTTTCCACAGCTTGCCGCAACCAGTCAGCAATTCTTTGCTGGCAGTAATGGCAAAACGCGGAATGAAAGCATAGATGAGACGATTGTTGTCGTAGCCGTGCCAACGCTTGCATAACTCTTCAGCGTCTTTGAGTGAAGTCTCAGTATCTTCAGTAAGTGCTTTTGGAGAATTCTTGTCCATCAACACTTTGCCCATGATTACACGATGTCCTTTGGCTGCTGCAATCTCAAAGGCAATGTCAGTTGCATCTTTATGGACTGTCGTGAAAACATTGGCTAAGGTCGTACCGTTGCGCGCTAATTCATCAAAAAACCAATTAGCAATTTTGCGTGCATGACGCTTGTCTGCAAAACGCGCTTCAGCAGGGAAAACGTAACTATCAAGCCAGCCAAGTAAAGTCTTACCAGTTCTTGCAGTTTGCGTAATTTGCGGCAAATGTAAATGCAGATCGACAAAGCCTGGAGTAATTATCTTCTGCCCATAATCAATCACCTGCACCATGCCATCATAGTTGCGTTTCAATTTGAACCATTCGCCTACTTCGACAATTTTCCCTTCTTCATCGACAACTATTGCTCCACGTGGAATATTCGTCAATGTTGAAGCAGTCTTCGGACTAATGATATGTGCTAAGTACGCGGTAAGTTTCTTACCACGAAAAGCATTTTTACCCCTGGTACTAGTCTTGGTCACAGGTCGTCCAACAAGTAATGAGACGCACATTGTAACAAGGGCATCACTTACCAATCAAATTAGTGTAGTCTCGTTTTATCGTCATCAGTAAATTCAGCATAAGATTTGAAAACGTTCATCATGACCACATTGCAACTAGAACAAGCTAACAACCAAGACATTCTCAAAATACTTAGACAGACGCGCACAATCTGGTCCGGAGGTCTTAGCTTTGACAAATTTATGCAAGCGGTGCAACACCAACTGGCACACCCTTGGGGCAAAAAGAATGTGCGCTACTTCCTCTTGAAGTCAGGTTCGACAATCGTTGCCAATTTAAAGCTTTATTCTATTTGTATATCAAGCAGAGGCAAAGATTTCAAAGTCGGTGGAATAGGCGCCGTATATACGATGGCTGAACATCGTAATCAAGGCTTTGCCAAAAAACTCATACAGCAC
>JAKFVJ010000115.1 GCA_021732245.1 Candidatus Obscuribacterales bacterium
TTCTACAATAAACGCCGGATACATTCTCATCTCAATTTCGTTTCACCCGAGGATTTTGAAAAGAGCATGGAAACAGCGTAACAGCGATTCTCTCTAAGTTACTGTCCGTGCAAACGGGGAAACATCACTCGTCGATAAATCGAATCTGCTCCTTTCATGGTTTGTCTTCCTATCTTTTCTCTATGTCGCTTGGTGGTTATACCAATTTATTTTTCTGCTGTTGGCTACAACTAATCCTGATTATCTCTTAGACAGTTTATTCAACGAGGCTAATGACAGTATTGATGATTGACTTTGAGGAGAGACAAGCGCAATTAATAGTCAGCTTAGAAGGAATAGGAGATATCCTAGCTCTTGAGACTGCGCGACTGAAGGAAAAGAGAGTCGTTAGTGGGCTGAGTCGTCTTTTAAAACTGGTAGAGAGATTGTTTTTGCTTAAGACTGAGGATCCTGAGAAGTTTGAAAAATTGATGATCTCGGCCGCATACAGACGCGCTAAGGAATCTGAAAACCGAAATGACCTGTTCGATGCTTTAATCGATCCGAAAAGTTACCTAATCACGTTTTCGACCTGCCTTGCACAGATAGATCGTGTTTTGCAAGCAGCCATACGCAGTGACTATTTGCCAATCACGATTCAGTCAGTCGATACTCTAATTAAGATAATTCAAATTCTTACGCGTCATGTTGAAACCAAATTATTTCTAGAGCAGACCGTCCATCAACTCAATGAAGTACTAAAACAATCATCAGAAGGGGTTATTCAATCGAGCGCTCGTCAGCGAATCACGATTTGGTACCAAATATGTGTGCTATTCAATCCAAGCATGAGATGGGAATATCTGGACTTACTCACGAGTTTTCTTTACAACCAGTTGAGCTACTTGATTCAAGAAAACGACCTGGGACTATTTGAAAGTTGGCTTAAAACACTATCCTCTGGCCATGATAAAAACTGCCCAGAACTTATCTTTGATACCTTTCTTTTTCAGATATTTGGGAACCGGGTACTTTCCAATTCGGAATTTGTCACACAAGTCCAAAATTTGGAAATTGAGCATTTAGCGCAACAAGTAAATCAGTGTCGGCTTGGGTACCGACAAGACAATACTGTTAATTCCTGGATAAACGCATATCAGGTATTTTTAAAAAGAATACGCCCTTTAATTACGAATGTAACTGAAGAAAGTTTCGAGAAGCATAGTAAACAGTTTGAGCAGCGCATCATACGTTTTTCTAAACATCAAAGCCTAATAGAAGCCTTCGTCGGGCTGGGTGTTTTCGCTGTAGCAAACAAAAGATGGGAGTTTATTGCAGAGATCTGGTATTACGACCAACCGATTGGCTCAATTATCAGCTCCACTGCACCGAAACTGATACCAGAAGACGCGGCCGAACTTATAAGGTTGTGGTTTCAAAAGGGAATATTCGAAAAGCCTTATGGCTTCTTGCTTAATTTCCCGAGATACAATATGACCGCTGACGATCAATATTTTCTTTTGCTGCTTGGTTATTTGGCAAAGTCTAGAGGTATACAACCTGAGGAAGCACTAAGATTTATCTATCAGCCTAGGGCGCTGAGAGAGGTAATTCACATGCTTAAAAGATGTGAGAGTGAAGTGTCAGAGCTGGCAAAGAACGAGGAGATGCTCGACATTTTACGTTTTCCAGACAAGCCCTCACCGAAGGCAGCTTTTCAGGAAGCAGACCCAGCATCACTAGAAGCCGCGGTCACTGAATCTAAAGCAATGGAAAATGTTTTTGATAAAATGGTTCCCCAGCTACTCGTTCAAATAAGCAGCATCGCGCAAGCAAAAATTGATAGATATCAGCGTGAGGAGCCCTTGTCTATACGCGTGGCGAAAGAATTTCTCGATGAGTGCCGAAAGGCTTACGAAACACAAGCGGAATGGCTGCACTCTGTTTTCTCTACAATAAGGTCTTATTCCGATTACTCTCAAATAGAAAATGCTTCTGTAGATGATAATTCAATTGGTATTCGTAAGGCAGTACCGCGGCAAATGTTCCTAGAAGATTGGGACGAAAGTTATCTTAGTTGGTTTACGAATTGGGGATTCGAACTTGGACAATACGAGGAAAATCTGATTCTTTCAAAGATCGGCAAGCAATGTATTGAAGTAACCCTTAGTGAAGTTCCATCAATTCTCGGTCTTACTGAAGGTTGGTTCTTAATCACCTCGAACACGGTCTTTTTTGCTCTCATTAGCGCTCAGGCGCTAAAGTTGTCCGATAGACTATCTCCATTGCACCAGCGCCTACTTGATTCAGACAAGATCAAGCAGCAGTACTCATGTAATCTTGGCTCTCGTACCTTGCCCGTCTTAATTTCTGGTAGCGAAGACCCTGAGAACGAAGTGCTGCTATTGAACGCCAATCATCTAGGTTCCTTGGTCCATGGAAATCCTAATATGCCTACAGCCGAAATCTTGCTTCGTTCGGGACCCTTGGTACTTGCAGTAAGCTCTTTGGCCTCTAATGCGAAATGGAAGCAACAAAGGCTAGAAGAAAAAAAACTTGATCCAACTTCCGAAGACGGACTCCAATATCTTTTTGAATTAGATAGCTATGCTGACATGTCCATCGCGGAAAATATTCGCTTCATTCAAGATCCCAATTTTCAAGGCTACAAATTTTCGGTCACTCAGAAGTCTGAACGAATACAAAAGTGAATAGCTCTAAACTGTCAACTATTCTAATTTTAAAGCAATCGGACAAGCGATATACCAGGTAGAAAGGGACACCCCCTTGGGGATGCCTATGGGGGTCGCCTGGCAGAAAATCTCGCTCGTCAGCACGCAGAAGATTACGCAAAGGGCGTAACACTTCCTAAGTTAGAAACAATCTGAGCTGCCATTTTATGAAATGTGATTGCCGGGTGATTGCCAGACTGGCTGCTACTATTTGAAAAGTAAGCCGACAGTGGGAATTGAACCCACGACCTACGGTTTACGAAACCGTTGCTCTACCCCTGAGCTACGTCGGCAATATATTGAATTCTATAGCGTCAGGGGCAAGATGGTCTACCCGAATTGTCATGAGAAGAGGTGGACAAGCGTGCGAGACGGATTCCGCTTGACATAGTATGTCTTGCATGTTACGCTATGCGTATGATCAAGAGCTTTCGCAATCGAGATACGGAAGAGCTTGCAAATAACAGGTACGTCAAACAGTTTGACAGTATCAAGGATTCCGCGCGAAAGAATTCTTTGTTTTATCGTTGAAAGTGATGGATTTGTAGATGTCGAAATTACGGACTACCACTAAATACAAAGAGGGTGACTCACTTCCTCCCATTCATCCTGGTGAGATATTAAAAGGCGAGTTTATGGAGCCATTGAATTTGAGCGCAACACAACTCGCTCTTCACATGGGAATCCCTCTGAGCCGGATCATTATGATAATAAACGGAAAACGTAATTTAACTGCAGACACCGCCTTCAGATTGGCGAAAGTATTTAAAACGAGTCCGGACTTTTGGCTGAATTTGCAATCGCAGTATGAAGTTGCCATGTTGGGATATACGGGTGCTACCGAGAAGATTTGTTTGGAAGTAAGAGAAATTGGAAGCCATGGCGGACTTTTTCGTCGGGACTAGCACACCTTCTATATTTCAACTATTTCTAATGTCACATAAGCAGGTTTGCTCTGGTGGTCTTTTTGTTAGGAAGTATTAGATCAGATCAAATATAATAGACAGGCTTTAACCTGCGAAATTAGGCGTTGCCCGGCTGGCGCGCCCAGGACGTTTAGTCGCTTTATAGGGAGAATCAAAGTGCAGCCAGTTAAACTCAAAGTGAAGAAATTACCTAATTGCAAGGATGTTCCACGTTATGCAACGGCTGGTTCAGCAGGGATGGATTTGACTGCTGGTATTAGTGAGCCAATTACTTTGGATCCGGGTAAGCGCACTGGAATTCCAACTGGCATCACAATTGAAATTCCACCAGGTTACGAAGGACAAGTTCGTCCGCGTTCTGGGTTAGCTGCTAAGGCAGGAATTACTTTGACCAATTGTGTGGGCACAATCGATAGTGATTACAGAGGTGAAGTGACGATCCTGGCAATTAACCTTGGTGATAAGGCATATACATTTCAACCGGGAGAGCGCATTGCCCAGTTGCTTATTACGCCGGTACCGCGCGTTGAAGTGATTGAAGTTGATGAATTAGATGCAGGCGGACAGCGTGGAGCTGGTGGGTTTGGCTCTACCGGCAAAGATATGTTCGCTGCAGGAATTAGCTCGGGAGTTAACTAATGGCTAAAATCAAAGTTGCTATTGCTGGTATCAATGGACGCTTTGGTCGTGCAACTGCTAAG
>JAKFVJ010000432.1 GCA_021732245.1 Candidatus Obscuribacterales bacterium
GGCGGCAGCAATTGTGAGTGGAGCTAGAGACCGAGAAACCGGACTGGCGGAGGCTAGTGACTTTTCATCTGTATCGGGAAAGGGGGTCACGGCTCAGGTTGACGGAGTCAAGGTGGCACTAGGTAACGAGAGCCTTTTTGCTGATCTTGGAATTAGCCTTGATGCGGCTTCCGGCGAAGCTGAAAAGCTTCGAAAACAAGGACAAACTGTTATGTTTCTCGCTTCCGATGGAATCCTGCAGGGCATCTTGGGAGTTACTGATCCAATCAAATCGAGTGCAGCAGGTGCTGTTAGAGCACTTAAAGAAGCAGGGATAAACATTGTCATGCTAACCGGCGACAATCATGAAACGGCTATGGTTGTCGCAGAAAGGCTAGGCATCAAACATGTTGAGGCGGGAGTTCTACCTGGACACAAAGCAGAAGTGGTCGGAAAACTGCAGGACGATGGACACGTCGTTGCCATGGCTGGCGATGGGATAAACGACGCGCCGGCTCTTGCGCAGTCCAATGTTGGAATTGCTATGGGTACAGGAACAGATGTGGCTATGCACAGCGCTAGTGTGGTTTTGGTGAAAGGCGATCTAAATGCGTTGTTGCGGGCTCGCAAATTGAGCCAGGCCATGATGATCAACATCAAACAGAACCTGGTCCTGGCCTTTGGCTATAACATCCTGGCCGTGCCGATCGCCGCCGGCATACTGTATCCACTGCTGCTCAATCCGATTGTTGCTAGCGTCGCTATGAGCTTAAGCTCTTTGTCAGTCATCGGAAACGCAATCCGTTTGAAACAGATGCGACTGTAGGACGGGGTCGCTTTCAAAAGAACTGGACTTCTTGCCATTTGTAAATGACCCTGTTCATTACCCGGACATGCACAAAAGGAGATTGATATGAAAATTCCGACTATGGCGATGCTAACCTTTTTGTTATTGATTGCGTCTGAGGCTGTTGCCGCCACAGACGCATGGCACCGTTATATGTCAACTGCAGTGGAAGCGAGTCAGCGTAGGGATTATACGAAAGCCGAAACATTGTTGTCGCTTGCCGTTAAGGAAGCTGACAAATCGAAAAACAAGGTCTGGACGGTCATAACGCTCAATCAGCTGGGATTGTTGTATCAAGACCAGGACGAATACGAAAAGGCAGCGCTTTTCTTTAAGCGGGCATTGGCGCTAAGCGAACAAGCGCTTGGACCGAGCCATCCTCAGGTGGCGGAATGTCTAATTCACTGCGCGGCAATTTCGCGAACGAAGGGACAGAAGGATCAAGCAGCTGCATTTAATAGGCGAGCGGGGTTGTGTTTGGACCGATGCGCCGCTATCGAACGAAGCAAAGGGCACAAGGAAGAGGCATCCAAGTTAGAACTACGCGCCGAAGAACTTCGTCGTCACCAAGCATTGCTGGAGAAAAGGGCCAGCTGAGCTTAAGCGGGTGTTAAATCTTAAGGAGAATCGGAATCATTCCGGGAACGCTAGCGTAGTTAAGCTCAAGAAGCATTCTTAGAGATTGCAAATAGTTCCTTGGAGGTCTGCCGACTATGAAAGTCTTTACCACAACTGCGGTGTCCGTATTAGGAATATTGATATTCACGGCATCTGCGGCCCTTGCGCAGGGCAATACTAATCATCAAAGCGCGCACCATCAGCGCCGGTTGGCTGATCATCAACGGCATGATGCTGGTATTCCCTGGCAGCAGGATCGTCAGATCCACAGACAAGAGCGACAGGGAGACAGGATGCAGCACCGCATCAACAATCAAAATCGCTTGGGTTATGGCGGCAATTACAATGGTAACAGCGGCTACTACGGCAACTTAGGTGCTGGCGCATACCAGCAAAATCAATATGGAGCTTATCAGCAACAGTATCCATATTCAAATTCGGCAGTCGTTCAGCAGCAGTATCCATATTCGCAGCAACAATATCCAAATTCAACTTCGGGTATTTATACCAACGGATATGGGCAAAACAGCACCAATGGCCATGTCTATTCTGCTGATGGGCACCGCTTTGATCATCACGGAAATCATGACGACGGACCTAATGATCGCTAGTATATGTGTCGCAAACCAGAAGCCAACAATAGACGCAGCTTGTTCTGAGCCGTCATGCCAAGAACTTACTTCCCTTGTATTTCTCCAGGATTACCCTATTTGCCTCGCGGAACTGTCAATTAGTCGCTAAGATATATGAGCCATCCAAATAAATTCTTGATTGTTGACAAGTCCCGTAAGGACCAATAGCCGCATATGTTCTTTTGTTCGAGCACAATTACAAAATCACTCGTAGCTTTCCTTGGCTTCGTAATTCTTTCGTGCTCGCTCCTGCCAGCTATGTGTCACTGCCACCAAGCCGCTAGTGCGGGCTCGAAATTTCAAGCCGTGCCCGCCGAGCACGCCTGCTGCAAGGCACAGAACCCTTGCAAAACGAATTCGCCTTCAATCGCTACACCAGCGTTTGATAACGATAATTGTTGCTGCAAGACAAAACAAACTACGCAGGATGCCTTATTAACAAATTCGCGCCCCGATCAAGATCTCAGTTGGGAATCACATCCGGATTCTGCAAACATATCTGGTAATACCTTTCAATACTTTATTGATCGCCAAGCTCACGCCGTCCAGAAAATTGCCAGCACGTTTCCGCCTACTGGACCCCCTCTTTACATTTCACACAGAGCACTCCTCCTTTGACATTGCTGTAGATACCCTTGTTGCGCCGTGATTACCACGGTGCTATTTGCGCAACTACAAAATTCAGGAGAACTGTTATGTTGAACAAAACGAACGTATTTATTTTGCTTCTGGCGAACACGCTGGCATTGTCGTCCTTTCCCGCAATGGCCAAAACCTATGCCGGAACCATAAACGGAACTGTAAGTGATAGCATGTGTCAGTTTGACCATGCCGCGATGATCAAATCAGGTCATGGCGCTAATGCTGCTGCCTGCACACAAAAGTGCATTAAAGATGGCAGCAAATTTGTCCTGTGTGACCCCAAGACAAAAATCGTTTATAACCTCAGCGACTCCGCGAAGGTCAAGAAATACGCTGGTAAATCTGTGGCTATTACGGGACACATTGATACCGACACAAAATCAATCCATGTTCACAGCGTGAAACCGCAGTGAGTTTAGTTCAGGGCAAAAAGCAGGAAGAGTGCCATGCATAACAAGGAGCACTTTTCCTGCCGCGGCGTACAGCTGATCCAACGACTGCTTCTATTTGCGCTCACAGGCGGCATTTTGCTTTTGCTCGTCGAAATTCGCTTTGAGCACTCAGCCGTTATGGGTGAAAAGTGGCAGTCCTGGATTCCATGCATTTACTTGCCAGTGCTGCTGCTGCTTATACCCATAGCCATGGTATTTTTCCGCAAATTCGGACAGAAGATGCTAATTGTCATGTTTTCAGGTTTGATGGCAGTTGGGCTGCTGGGCTTCTGGTTCCACTCCAAAGGTAAGCCTATCGCGAAGGTCTGGCACGTTATAGCAACAGATCTCGAACAACCAGGCCATGTGAAAGTCTCAGAAGACGAGGAGGACACAACCCCTCCAGTTCTTGCTCCCTTGGCGCTTATGGGTCTGGGTTCGATAGGTATCCTTGTTTGTCTGTTGGCTTCAAAAGAAATGAACAGCAAAATAAATAATGCTTCTGGCACGTTATCGCGCTCCGAAACAAATGATAAGGCTGACCTATGACAAAAAACAAAAACCATCTGATTCCTGTGTGCGCTCTGCTAGCACTATCGCTCGGATTGCTAGCTAAGCCAGCTAAGGCGCAGCGAGATAGCCCGAGCTTGCGCCCGCCTCTGAATCAGGTGCCGAGCGGTTCTGTAATGACGCTGTCACAGGTTGAACAATTGGCCGTTCAATCTAATCCTACTTTAGCCCAAGCAGAATCCAGCATCCCCGCAGCCGAGGGCAGGCGGCGGCAAGCTGGACTATTGCCGAATCCGGTCGTTGGCGGAGAGGTACAAAATTTTGCATTTCGGAACTTAGGGATAAGCCCAGCTTACTTAGGCTTTGGGGTCCAAACGATACCGCTGGGCGGCAAGCTAAGCAAAATGCGAAAAATATACACGGTAGAGGTCTCGCAAGCCGAACTCGAAGCATCTATGCAGAGGCAGCGAGTGCTAAATAATATTCGCAATGTCTTCTACAACGTGTTAGGTGCACAGCAGGTTGTTGATCTGCAGACGGAATTGGCTGTCATCGCAAGAGACGCCACTACAACCACATCTGAACTATTCAATGTCGGGCAGGCTGACAAACCGGATTACCTCGAATCAAAAATTGAAAAGGAGCAAGTAGAACATGAATTAGTGTCCGCACAGAAC
>JAKFVJ010000474.1 GCA_021732245.1 Candidatus Obscuribacterales bacterium
GCACCACTTAGGGCATAAGCTTTCGACATTGATTTAATAACAATCAGATTGTCTTTCTCCATTACGGATCGTTCAATAGAATGGTCACTACCAACATATTCGATGTATGTCTCGTCGACAACAAAGAGGGTATCTCTATTACGATCGGCCAAATGCAATACCAATTCTCTATCCAAGTATTTACCAGTCGGGCTATTTGGATTTACCAAAACAACCATATGGGGGCGCGTACGATCTATATCGTTTTGAAATTTATCAACATTGATTTGAAAATCATCACTGGCACTGAGTAAATGTCTCGTTAAATTCACCGGCACAACATGTTGGAGAATGTGCGCGTATTCCCCATACATTGGGTCAAGAATTAAAACCCGGGCATGCGCATCGAGAATGGCGGGAAAAAAGCGAAACATAATATCAGAGGACCCGGCACCAACCAGAATATTATCTTGGTGCACTCCTCGATATTGAGCGATAGTAGAGATAAGTCCTTCGCAATAAGTCGGTGGCGAGGTCTTTAGTGCGAAAGGAAGATATTCAGATATTTTTTCCAGTACTTTCGGAGACGGATCAAACCAAGCGTCTAATACATCAGCGCCAATAACACTCTTGGTATTGTTCAAATTTGAAAAATCTTCGCCAATCGCTGAAAAAAATGCGCCGCCATGGTAAGCCTTCGTTTTCATAAACCTCTTCTTCCTTGATTTCGTTCAGCAATTAGCCCGAGTAATTTAATTGGTTCTGAAAATACGCCTTAAAGTCTCCAGCAAGAATAGCTTGACGACATTCGCGTGTTTTCTTGTGCAGATAAACAATGTTGTGAATGGAGAGCAGAGTCGCTGCTGCCATTTCTTTCATGCGGACTAAATGTGAAAGATAGGCTCGTGTGTGGTTTGTGCACGTATAACATTCACATCCCGGTTCCAATGGCTGGAAGTCTTCGATGAAACAAGCATTGCGCAATGACACGCGACCATTACTTGTGAAAGCTGCACCATGCCGAGCTAAGCGAGTCGGCAAAACGCAATCAAACATGTCTATGCCACATCTAATAGCGTAAGCTATGTCCCACGGGGTACCAACACCCATAAGATAACGCGGCTTATGTTCTGGTAGAAGTGGAGCCGTATACAACACAACGCGCTCAATTGCCTCGCGTTCTTCCCCAACTGCAACACCACCTATTGCAAAGCCAGGCAAGTCATAGCTTGTAACTACACGGGCTGATTCAGTACGCAATTCTTCGTAAATGCTTCCCTGAACAATTCCAAATAATGCTTGGTCATGGCTGCGCTGGTGAGAGGCAACGCACTTTTCCAACCAGTTATGCGTCCGAATCATTGCTGCTTTTGCTTCGTCATAAGTGGCAGGATTTTTTACACATTCATCGAATGCCATGATAATGTCTGGTCCAAGAGCATTTTGTATCTCCATCGATTTTTCCGGACCGATGAAGTGCTCTTGTCCAGTGCGATGATCTTTGAACATCACACCGTTATCACCAATTTTTCTCAGCTCGTCCAAGCTGAAAACTTGGAACCCACCAGAGTCGGTAAGTATTGGTCCGTCCCAACCAGAGAACTTGTGTAGTCCGCCTGCTTTCTTGACCAGTTCATGTCCCGGTCGCAAATACAAGTGATACGAATTGGCTAAAACTATCTGTGACTTAGTTACCTTTATCTGGTCCCAACAAACCGCTTTAACCGTCGCATTTGTACCTACCGGCATAAAGACCGGAGTCTCAATTACGCCATGAGGCGTAGTTAGCTTTCCTACGCGCGCGCCGGACCACGGACACGTGGCTTCAACTTCGAAGCTTATTGCTTGCTGAAGGGTCTGACTCATGCGAGTCATAATAGTCCATCAGGTTAGAAACTTGCCTTAATTACTTAAAAACCAAACTGGGATCTAAGCAGGCTGAGCCCTTGCTGCATCAAGCCATTACCGGTCTGACCTTGTAGAAGACCACCGAGTCCGGATTGTTGAGTATACGGAGTCAGGTAAGGATCAGAGTATGGCGTGCCATAAGGAGATGCGCCATACGAAGAGCCATAGGCCGATGTTCCGTAGGCATCGTAAGGCGAGCCATAACCATAGCCTGGATAGCTATTGGCTGAAAGATTACTCGGGAAATAACTAGGTACGCCACCAGGGAAGAGCTGTGAAAGCGCCGGGAAGTTTGTAATTTGATTTGGATACATCGTGCCGTACTGTCCGATGGCGCCATTCTTCTGAGCTTTCAGCATGTTGATTTCGTGATCCAAATTCTGCCAGGCAGCTTTCGGCTGTCCGTGCTCTTTCATCGTGTCTCTCATATCTTTTAGCTGTTTGATTCTGTTATCCAGCGTACTTCTGTAATACCAATACTGCTGAGGATCTAGAAGCTGTCCGTCCATATCACGGTATTTGGTGCCGGATATGACTTGCTGTCCACCATCCATGCGTCCGCCATATAGAGGAAGGTCTTGTGCGGAAACTGTCCCTCTGATTACACCTGTTGCGTCATAGTATCCACCGTCACGGCTTTGCTGCCAGACAGGCTGGTGTCCGGGGACGCCCAAGAATGTCGCCTGCGAAAACGCCGGCGGCATAGCCAGTAGCGCAAGGCTCAACATCAACATAAGACGACTCATAACCGGAACCTACAAAAGGGTAGTAACGGAGTGGACGAGCATCGCTGACCTAAGTTCCCTAAAACACTTATGATCTATACCTTGAGCAACGTCATGCCAGCCTTGGCAGCAGTCTTATCAAAAGTTACTACTGACTCGCACCCATGAGCATGGGCAATGCGCTCAATAAGGTAATCGCTGAAATCAGCCGGTCCACCATCAAACAACTTGAGAGCCTGCCAAACAATATCCGCGTCTTGCACAGCTAGTTGCTTGGTGCTGAGAATTTGGCGAAGCAAACGGATCACATCCTCTCGAGACGCGTCGTAACAGCTTTCGCATACCCAAACCAGCTCAACGAGCGTGACAATTCCAATGAAGCCCGGGTTATCTGGAGAACATTCGGACTCAATAAACTGTTCGGCCCTTGCAGATTGAGTTGAATCGTCTTGTGCTACGTATCGAACTAATACATTGGTATCTAGTGCGATCACTTGCCCGCTCCGCGACGCCGTATTGCCGCGCGCATATCTTCGATAGAGACAGCCTTGACTGGCTTCTTAAGTAGTCCTTTGAGCGAGCTCACATCCTCTATTAATGGCTTGATGGAAAACTCACCGTCGCTAACCTCTACAAACTCGATGCGATGACCAGCATCAATCCCAAGTCTTTGCCTAACCGATTGAGGTATGGTTATTTGTCCTTTACTGGTAACTGTGGCTGTTGTCATTGTTCCTTACCAATCGTTATGATTCTTACATATTTAACTACTCCTTACTATAGCGTAAGGAATCAGCTTTGTCAAGGAGCCCTTCCAATCAGCTAGAATAGGTAGCGTAGACTTGACGCTTACTTGACAGGGGTACCCGATGCCGACAGCAGACGTGCGAGTGACAGTAGACTCCGTCGTTTTGACTGTTCAGGAAGACACCCTGGAAGTACTACTTATTAAGCGCAAATACGAGCCATTCAAAACTAAGTGGGCACTGCCCGGTGGATTTCTTGAGACCTCCGACAAAAGTCTTGAAGATGCGGTTGCCCGCGAACTATATGAAGAGACCAACGTTTCGAACGTCTATCTCGAACAGTTATATACATTCGGTGACAAAGGTCGTGATCCCAGAGGTCGTGTTGTCACCGTTGCCTATCTTGCTCTTATTCGTCAGGAAGGTTTTGAGCTGCGGACAAGTTCCGAGGCGTCAGGGGTTGCCTGGTGGCCGGTCAACGCACTTCCGGAATTAGCTTTCGACCACGAACGCATCATTAGTTATGCGCATCAGCGACTCAAATACAAAATTGAATATTCTCCGGCAGCATTTAAGTTATTGCCCGACAAATTCACTCTGCGCGACCTGCAAATGATCTATGAGGGCGTGCTCGGCAAAGCTATAGACAACCGCAACTTCAGGAAGAAGTTTCTCAATACAGGCGTTCTACAAGAGCTGGAAGAAACAACTCAAGAATCGTCCTTCAGACCGGCACGACTGTATTCCTTCTCAGAGGAAGACTTCGAGAAACTGCCTGATCGCCCAGTTTTCGTATTCAGCTAGAGAAAGTCATCCTGAAGCGTAGCGAAGGATATCACGTCTTAACTTGCGAGACTCTTCGCTAGCGCTCAGAGTGACGGGGCGGCGTCTTTATCGCTGCCAACTACCGAAACCTTGAAAAGCAACCGTTGAGGTTACACTCGTATATAGACCTATCGTC
>JAKFVJ010000473.1 GCA_021732245.1 Candidatus Obscuribacterales bacterium
GCGGCATTCAGACCATTTGTGGTCTACAATGCCAAAGCTGCCGAAGAGCTTGTACGTGAAGGAGTAAAAGGCAGTATTCCTTACTGGAACTATCACGAAATAATTGCTAAAGGCGGCGATATTCCTCAAGTTGTAACTAAGGTTGCCGACATCTGTAAGCAGTCGACACCGCTTGATGGCATATTTTCTGCTGCACCGACATTTATTGAAGGTATCAAGTACAACGGCTTGATTGACTTTATGATTTCAAACCGCTGGTGCTTTGACTATGCCACCTATGTTGATCGCATGGATGGTATTGGCACATCAGTTTTGGCCCAACCAATTCCAGGCAATCCGCCATATCCGATGCCGGTTCCTGATCTTGATTGGGTGTGGATGATTGCCGGTGCTGTTGTTATGGTTGCCGGTTTTGGCACCATGTGGTGGTGTAAGAAATCCAGCCAAGCTCAAGCAACACAAACTCAAGTGTCTGCACAAGCGTCGTAAGCTAAGTAATTGGAGAAATCGTGAGTCAGAAGGAAGTCAAAGCAATAAATCCTCGGAAAGTCCATTGGGCATTCCGTCTTACTGCCTTTGTCGGCTCCGTCATCACGCTTTCCTGGTTCTTTGCCGGCTGGAGACAAATTCATGAGACTGCAGTATTTGCCGATTGGCTTTTGCTCGTTTCAGGAACAGTGTTCACGATTCTTCTATTGGGTGTCCAGTCCTACTGGATTTACTTTGAAGAAAAAGACAAAGGTACTTTGAAAAAGCGCATTGAGCTTTTTGAAAAAATGCAGGTGCGTTTGATGAGACGGGTTAATACTCAAGCTAGCGGAGGTATTCGATGAGCGCTCGCGACAGATTTTTGCCGATAGTTTTGGTCCTTATCTTCGCCGCCGGCTGTTTGGGCATGACCTTCATGATGCCTTGGGCCGAATTTGGGCTTTTGACTCCATCAATACCAGGATCCGATTGGGGCAAGCAGTTTGCCGATACTCTGGGAATATCCGGATTGCTTCAACCGGCAATTGCCTTTGTAAACAGCAATTTCCCTTATCTCAAAGATGACGTAAATGCTCCGTATTACGTCTACGGCTTTTTCATGGCATTAGCTCTTATTTCTGCTGCCATTGGCATTGCTGTAATTGGTCGTGAAGACGCAGAAGAAAAGACAGTTTTACCTTTGAAATAAATTGGATTTTGTAGGGGCGCATTGCATGCGCCCAGATAACTTGGACAAGTAAATAGGAACAAACAACATGGTGATGCAAAAGCTATACACAGATCCGCTAAACAAGGCTACCTTGTGGCTTGAGCATTGGACTAACGTTATAGCAACAAGCAAGTACAACCCGTTCTATTACCACGGTGCGCTGCCACAGTTTTATCTGTGGGTGCTCTTCCTGTCAGGTCTTTTGCTTTTCGCTTACTACATTCCAACCATTGATAATGCCTATGCGTCGGAAAGGCTTATTAATGCCTGGACATCAGTTGATTACATAACCAAGACAATTCCATTTGGTGCCGTATTTCGCGGCTTGCACCGTTATGCCGGTGACGCCATGGTGCTTACAATCATCTTGCACGTGTTGAGAGTTTGGTTTACCGACCGCTACAGACAGTACCGTTGGGTGCAGTGGGTATCAGGAGTAGTTCTTTTATTGGCTGTGCTCTTCATTGGTCAAACAGGCTATTACCTTGTTTGGGATGAACGCTCGCTTCTGCTCACACGCATGACGGTGTCGGCATTTGAGTCATTGCCTGTTATTGGTCAGCCATTGAAAGATTGGTTTATCAACGGCAAGGAAATAACCAACCTTACCTTGTCCAACTATCTTTTCATTCACATTGGTTTGTCCTTCATGCTCCTTTTCGGCTTGTGGGTTCACTATGTGCGCATGGCACGTCCGGTTTTGACACCACCGCCTGTTATTAACTACATCCTTGTAGCAATTACTTTGGCTGTAGTTGCCATGTTCCCAATTCAAAGCGGCACAATGGCTCAGTTAACCCAGACACCAACATCTTTTGAAATAGATTGGTTCTTCCTCTGGCCTTATTGGATGATGACCAAGATGTCTATGGGCTTCTTCTGGGCTCTGATGATTGGTGCTGTTGTTTTGTTCACGGCTGTTCCTTGGTTTGTAAGAACCAAGCCTGTGGAAACAGCAGAAGTAGTCCTTACAAAATGTACCGGTTGTTCGCTTTGCGATAAAGATTGCCCCTATGAAGCAATTGATATGGTGCCGGCACCTGCCGGCAGTCGTTTCAAACTTCTGGCAACAGTTAAGTCATATCGTTGTTCCGGCTGCGGACTTTGCGTTGGCGCCTGCGCTTTCGATGCAATTGATTTACCCAATTTGCTCGATAGTGATGTTTCCAACCAAATCAAAGCAGCAGCTCAGTCTTAGTTATTTCAGGAGTCGGTCTTATCATGGTCGAGACAAAAAAGAAGACAGTAATCACCCTCATCTGCGAAAGAGCAGTTGATCTTGATCGCGAGATGGATGAGAAGGGTATCCTGAAAGATGCGCCTGACGTTACAGTCATCAAGTTTCCTTGCAGCGGCATGATTCAACCTTTGATGATTGAAGCAGCTCTGAAAGCCGGTGCTGAAGGCGTAATTGTTTGTGGTTGCCAGATTGGTGATTGCTACTATCGTGAAGGCAACAAAATGATACGCGAGCGCCTTTTGGGCGAGCGTCCACCAGGTTTGAAGAAAACTGTTGATAGAAGACGTGTTGTCGCTCTTTGGTTATCCAGATTGCAAACCAAACGTTTTATTTCGGAAGCTAAGGAGTTTGTCGGACATCTGCAAACCCTCAATAGCATTACGGAGGCTAAGTAAATGGCTGCTGCACAACCAAAAGTTAGCGAAATTGAAATGATCATCCGCTGGGGATGGTTCTTCGCTTTCTACTTCGCCTGCATCGTATTGATTGCCTGCTTCGGACTCGTCGCCGAGTTTTAGGTTTTAATTTCTGCTCTTCTCAAGAAGCGAAGCAAGCGTTGCGAGGAGCAATGCGCAGCAGAGCGTACTCCGGTCGCCGGCTGGCAAGTGAAGGCGAAGGCTTTAGCCGCAGCCGGAACGAAATCATCTAACCACGTTAAACATGATTGGACGGCTTACATCTAATCCTGTCCCACTAAATGGATTATCAGAGTCAATGTCGACGCTTGGTAGCGGAGGCATAACGACCATGGGCAGGTGTTTTCTTGCTCTAGAGTCAGTTGGTATTTGTGCTATCCGTTTAGCAGGCTTGCCAATTTTTCGAGTGCGTCTTGTGTCTTGACCGACTTGTGCCTTTTGAGCGGCCTTTTCAACAATGGCGTCTTCATTTTCTGGATTTGTAGCGGCACCACCGTCAGCTTCCGGTATGACTATATCCATTTCGTCAGGCGTGAGCATTGCAACAAGGCGAGAATCAGGCAATTGTTGGTCAGCAAATTCAACTGATGGATCCATAACTTCATTATCAATGTCAGGACTGGAAGCCAGTTCGGGATGCGCCGACATCATAGAAGAGGCCGCGTTTTTCTCTACAGGTGCTTCTAGATCGCCGGCCATAATAGGAGTTATGTCATCGTAGTAGCCAATTGTTTCATCAACTTGCGGTGGGAAGAAATATTTCGTTGGTGTGTAGGCAACTTCGTCTTTGACGGCATGCACAGGGGACAAGTTGTCTGTGTCCTTGCAGATGAAGCCGTGAATAGGCTGCGGCTTTATCGCCGATATTTCGTAAGGCATCAGGTAAGCAGACGGGCGTGGTGCGCCGGGAGACGTGCCTGGTGCTGTAGGCGGTGGTGGTTCGCCCTCTGTTTCTTCCAATTGTTGTCTTATTTGATTGAGAGCTGCCGTCAATGGCGGTTTACCCATCGCCATGCGCAGTCCCCAGAAAAAACGGTAGTCGAATCCGGCAAGTCCGGCAGTGTTGTGTGAGCCAAAGTTCCAAATTGGTTCGGCTCTTACAAAAGCTTGCAATCCGGATAATTCTTTGAATAGTCTTCTTGCTACTTCAAAGTCACAAATCCAGGACTGGTTATTGATAGGAATTGAAGCATTGGCGCCGTACATTTCACGCCAGTTCTGTACATATGTGCCTGTAGCTGAAAGCGACCAACCACCGCGTTGATAGAGACCACCGAAAGTAAAGAACGGATCAAGTTCGCGTGTTGCCGGTTTGAAGTAGCCTCTGCCCCTTGCCTGCAAAAGTGCGTTGGCAAAGAGCACCATACGTGGAGTGAGAATGTAGGAGAAGGTCAAAGCAGGTAATAAGTCGAATACAGGGGTGCCGTTTTGCTGCATCAATTCACGAGCTTGACACTCTATTTGT
>JAKFVJ010000200.1 GCA_021732245.1 Candidatus Obscuribacterales bacterium
GTTGCGGCCCATAAGCGCATGCACTTCGCCTTTGTTGATCGTCAAATTGACCCCTTTGAGGATCTCTTTGTCTTCAACCTTCACGCAAAGGTCTTTGATTTGTAGGATTGGCGTGTCTGTCATTGGTTTTACCTATGATTTCCTGTGACTTTCGGCTTTCACCGATGGGTTTTGGCTGCCTTGGGGGCAGCTGTCCTGTAAAGAGGAGTCAATCGTACAGTCTTGCTTGAATTTCTCATAGATAGATCGTTGAAGATCTTCTTTAAAATTAGGCAACCCTACGACCCAGTGCCTTTTACAGACATTATAGTATCAAAAATATGTTTACATATTAATGTACTTAAGGATCACTTAGCGAATCCCGTTTAATCTGCCCTTAAGGTTTCAGAAAGCTGGGGGCATTTGGCACTTGGTTGGGTGCGATAATGAGGATCAAAGACACGGAAAGAGGCTCATGGTCACAAGACCCATCGAAGAAAAGCCGGAACGCACTCATGATGCGGTTCTTCTGCACATTAAGCGCCGCGGCGAAATGACCGTAGGCGACCTTTGTGATGTCCTGGAAATCACGTCCATGGCGGTCCGCAGGCATTTGGTCGGCTTGCAAAAAGAGGGTCTAATCACCTCGCGTATTGAGAAAAAACAGCGCGGTAGACCGACTTATAGATATAGCCTGACACCAAAGGCTCAAACCCTGTTTCCTTCCGGTTATGAGAGTCTGGCAAATGATCTACTAGATGCAGTTTTCGAAAAAGACGGCGCTGCCGGTGTCATGGAATTGTTGGAATTCCGCAATAAGAAAGTCGTCCAAAGACTTCGCGTAGAACTCGAGGGAAAAGACGTCGCCGAGAAGATTTCGGCTGTTGCGAAATTCTTCTCCGAAAGCGGTTTTATGACCGACTGGGAGAAGCTTCCGGACGGCAATTTCATCATCTATCAGAGACACTGTGCCGTGCATGATTTAGCGAAGCAGTACAGACAATTGTGCGGGCTGGAGCCGAAGCTTATCGAGGATATTCTCGGGCTCAAGGTTACGCGCCAACAATATATGTTGAATAACGATCCCGTCTGTGGCTACATGGTCAACCCGGCGGAATAACAAAAGCTAGTTACTGCTCGCCCGGTTTTTTGTAGGGAAGAACTTGTCCGTAAAGGTCAGTCTTTGTCACGTTGCCGCTTTCGCCTTCGCCGGAAGCAGGTGTTGCTACTGGCTTGCGCTCAGTTGGAACAAATACAGGCTTCGGAGTCGCAGGCGGTGGAACAAAGCGCGGCGGTGCTTCATCAATTACTGGTTCCTGCACTCTCAAGGGTCTTTTCGGTTTTTGAAAGCTCGAACCATCCGGCATGGTGCTGCTGCACGGACTGTGATTGTATTGATTCCAGGTTCCGGATGGTGGAGTGCCGCCAGGAGTCAGTAACCGACCAACTGATACCGGAACCTTAATGTATTGATTCCAGGTTCCAGACGGGGCAGTGCCACGATAGCCTCCGACTATGTTGTTTATAATTCTATCCCTTATGGGATGTGCGACTGGCACATTTACAGGTGCGCCTTCTCTATAGCCGTTATATTGCTGGTTTTGCACTGGGACATCGCTTGGTCTGCCGTTGCTATAACCGTTATATTGTTGGTTCTGCACCGGGACATCGCCAGGTCTAGCATTGGAGTAACCGTTGTATTGTTCTTGTGATACCGGTACATCCTGCGGTCGATTTGCCGAATAGCCGTTGTACTGTTCTTTCTCAACTGGAACGTGGACTGGTTTGACGTAGTTGCCGGCTAGGTTTGTGTAATAAGAGCCTGGGGCAATCCCTGCGCCATAATACGATTGAGCACCGGTTTCGAGCGTAGCATCTACACAGACTTGTCCGATGTGGGCTGTTCCAACAGGACCGAGCTTGGAGTTAAGCAAAGCCATTTTGTCAGTGAGCCATTTCTGCTCGTTGCTTTGTTGGCTGGCAAATCTCTTCATATCGATGTTGGTCATTACCGATGTATCGGTGCTGCCTGCGATGGCTTCGCGGACATACATGCGTGGCTGTGTTTCGGAAGGATTGTAGACAGTAGTATCTTCTAGTCCGGTGAAGCGTCCATTTCCGAGGTCGCGAACAACCATTCTTTCTTCGATAATGGCATTGTTGATTTGTCTGCTGAAGCTGTAGCCTGTGACATCGTCGCCTAGGTTGTCTTTGCGGACGGTGACAGGAGCGTTGGCTCCTTCTTTCAAGTGGGCGATAGCTCCGCTCTTGCCACGGCGAATAGTCCAATCACAAGTAGTCGACTGAGGAAAAGAGAGTGGTGCTTCTCTTCCCGGAGCAGCTTGCATGGTGATTTGCTCTTTGCGCACGAGTTCTTTTTCAGGAGCTGACCAGGCATCTTCGAAAGTAAATCCGGCGGTGGATTGCGAGTTGCCTTTTGCTTCCATGTTTTTGTCGGACATTGCGTTATTCCTCGTTGGGATTGCTCCGCTTTAGTAAGCGCGTCTTGGCTCAGGATATATGGAACAAGGGCGGGGGTCACTGGGGAGATTACGCACGTATTCATTAAATGACTTGGAAATGATGTAGACATCAAGATTAAATGCGAGAAGATATTGCAATGTTTATTTCTAGAGCAATATTAACCAGCCTTTTAGGCTTCTCTTTAATTGGCGGAGCTGCCTTGGCGGCTGAAACCATTAAACCTACGGCGGACAATAGCCCGATGGGTTTTGGCAGCATTCATGACCAAGTGCCTATCGCAACTCGCCAATTTGAGTTTGATTTGAACAAGCATTTGACTCCGCTTTTGTTGCCGAAAGAAGCTGCTCAGCGCGGAATAAGTCTTAGTTCGACGGCGCAGATTTATGAAATTGGAACGAACAAATACTGGATGACCAATGGCTGCGTGCTTATAACCACGTCGACTGAAATGAAGGTGGAGACACCTGTTACGACTGTTTATGCGAAACCGGGGACTGCTTTCATTGTGCACAACCACGATAGTGTTACGAGAGTGATGAATTTGCATGATCATGTGAAGCATGGTGTGCAGGTGGTTATGGATCGAAAGGCGATTCCGCTGAATCCGGGTGAAGAACTGGGAGTTGTGCGAAGTGATTTGAACAATGGGCAAGTTGCGGCGTCGGGGCCAAATGTTGGTTATCGTCGGATGAGAGTTATTCCGATTGATGAAGGGTATCGGGTTTTTATCTTTGAGTTTTCGATTCCGGATGCGTTGAAGCATTGTGTTGTGTTTAAGCAATTGCGTGAGTCGGAGTCGTCGACGGACCAGCAATTGTTGACGGAGATTGTGAAGACGGCGGCGGCAGTGGACACGATGTTTGATAAGTCGCGCGAGAAATACGTGCACTACGACGATAAAGACAAGAAAAAAGACAAGAAGTCACGTTCCAAAGTGGCGCAGACGGACTAGGTGTGCGGGCGCATGCAATGCGCCCCTACAAAGACCAGGACAGGACCCATAACAAGGACAGACGATTCGCAATGACCAGGACAGATTGATTCGCCATGACGAGGGCAAGTGGTGCACATTCGAAATTGTGCGCCCAGTAGACTTGCGTAGGGGCGCATTGCATGCGCCCGGGTTCTAAATCCCCTTAAAGACTTGCGCCGGTATTTGCTTCGGCGGGATTAACGAGAGTTTGACGAAGTTGGCGGGGCCGCGGGCGGCAATTGGGAGACCGCCGGTGATGATTAGCGAGTCACCTGGCCAGACGAAGCCTTTTTGTAAGAGTGTGTTTTCAACCATCGAAAGTGTGGATTCGGAGTCGGAGACTTCCATCAACATCACCGGAGTGACACCCCAGTAAAGTGAGAGTTGGTTGTAGACGTGAGTTTGTTGGGTCAATGCGATGATTGGGCCTGGTGGACGGAATTGTGAGATGAGTCTGGCGGTGGCGCCGGACTTGGTGAAAGCGGCTATGGCTTTGGCTTTCATGTCTACGGCCATGGCGCATGCGGCGTGGGCGATGGCGTGGGCTGAAGTTGGAAGATCGTGTTGATGAAGCTTTTTGAAATCCATGCTTGCTTCAGCGGCGATGGCAATGCGATCCATGATTTGTACGGCTTCAATTGGATATTCACCGGCGGCGGTTTCACCCGATAGCATGACAGCATCGGTGCCATCGAAAATTGCGTTGGCTACATCGAATGCTTCCGCGCGGGTGGGACGTGGATGTTCGATCATGGATTCCAGCATCTGCGTAGCGGTAATTACAGGCTTGCCTTTGGCATTCGCTTTGCGGGTAATGAGTTTTTGTACTGGCGGCACTTCTT
>JAKFVJ010000257.1 GCA_021732245.1 Candidatus Obscuribacterales bacterium
TATATAAAGAACAGCGCAAAAGTCTCGACAGCAAATAAGTACACAACACAAACAATACAAGGAATGAACCAATGAAGAACAATTGGCAGGATCGCTTACAACTAGCTGCAGAAGCAGTAGCAATAAATGATTTTGACGCTGCAAAGATCGAACTAGACATAGCCCATGGTCAAGCACTAGGCAGCGGCAGCGCAGAAGCAATAGAAAAGGTAAAAGCCTTTTACAACTTTATGCAATTGGAGTTGAGCAAATATGTAACAACAAAGAATCTAGAAGAAAAACAACGAGATACGCCAAGCAAAGAGAAGTCACTATCGATAAGTGACGGCATGCTTGGAGGCGCAGTAATAGGTGGTGTTCTAGGAACAATAGTGATCGCGTGTTTTGTTTTTTCAATGATCTGCGACATGGCACAAGGAAGAGGCGGATCATTCTTTGGAAACGAACATAATTTTGGGGACTTGTTGCAATACCTCTTCGTCCTCCTTCAGATTGGATCCGGAATAACTATTGTTGGAGCCATTCTTGGCGCCTTATACGCTCATGAGACTGGCCGAGCAATCGTAATGAAAGCAGATCAGGAAGAAGAAGCACGCAAAAAAGCGCTTCTTCATGATCGTTTTTATAGAGGAAAAACACTGGAGGAAACCTGGAAGTTATTGACCAAGTATTTTTCAAACGAGGCACCCGATCACATTCGAACCTGGACAATAAAAACGCCAGACACCGACTCCGGCGATATGGTTGTGCACTGGGGACGAAATATAGAAACGACCCAAGTGTATACGGAGAATCCGTACTCAAAGCATCCAAGATACAAAAATGTTACTGCCGATATCCACATCAAAGGTCACATTTTGGTAAGAGAGCTTCAGGGGGGCACACGAGTCTTGTTCTATTGGAACTACTCATGGGAACCGAAAGGGATGACTCTTGATGAAGAACGAACAGAATGGATGATTCAGTATTTCGAAAGTATCTGGATGCGTGTTTACAACGAGCTTGATCAACATATGAGATGCCCTGCCGAGATTGGTGTATTTCAAACCGATGCCTCAGGAACTAACGAGACAACACCAATCAACGACGACATAGGTGAAGCAATTCGCCAAAAGCGTCTAGACAGTTAATCGATGGAGATATTTTTATGCCCAAGACACAACAGTTACCACAACTAGCAACGAGACTATCAAGTCCTGATCTACAGAGATTCGATAGGTTAGCCGAAGAAAAAGGCTGGACAAAGGCAGAACTTGCTCGTGAGGCAATTCGCTGGTATCTCGATCATCAAGACGATGTACAAAGCAGTAAACGTGACGGTGTATATGCGAAAGAAATTCGCAAAATGACCGACCGTCTGGTTGCCTTCCTGGTGCCGATGCGGCGCGAAATCTCAGCACTGGTACATCTCAGTTATTACAACATCGAAGACAAACGGCAACTGAAGTCAGCCCTTAAATTCGCCTTCGATCAAATGCGCAAGCAATTGCCTGCAGAAGAACGAGCCATTGCCGATAAATTCAGGCAACAACTAGAACAAATGGCGGTACCTGATGAAAGCGGGCAAAGAAGCAATTCATGATACCTATTCATACATTTATCTCTGCCAAAGTCAGATTGCGCCAATCTGGTGGGAAGTGGGCGGTTGCCAAATCAAAAGCCGTAGGGGCGGCAATTGCGCACGTGAAATATATAGGCAACCGTCCAGGTCAGGACCTAGAACCAGGTGGCAGGAAATTCTTCGACGATGAGAAAGACAGCATCGATGGCAAAGACATCCGGGAATGGGTCAAAGACCAATATCCCGGAGGAAATGTTGTTGTTCACAAACTAACCATAGCCCCAGAAATAAACCTGGAACCAGAAGATGAAAAGATCTATGCAAGAACAATAATGCAAGAGTTGTCGAACAAACTTGGCCAAGATATCGATTGGAAAGGAGTTCAACATAACAACACCGACAATCACCACGTGCATTGTCTGGTTGCCGCCAAAGACAAGAGCGGACGAGACGTAAGAATTTCTTTGGATGACTGTGAAGCCTTGAAGCGTGCCTCCGATGAATTTCTATCCAGAGAATATCCGCGAATCTGGGAACTAGTAGTAGAGCCCAAGAGGAATGAACGTGAGTTACCTGTTGTCGAATTGATCAAGGAAGAGAAAGCACATCCGAGTCTGCCCGCGCCAAAAGAACGCGAACGATTGCCATTTTTAGGGGCAAAGAAGAAAGCAATTGTAAAAGAACTTCTCATGCCCTATGGGAAGTGGAAAGAGTTGAACAAAGGACCTGAAGATATAGATAGCTTCAAAACCGACGCAATTGTCTATGAAGGCCGGGAATATACCTATGCCACAGATCTAGACAAATTAAAGAGTCTTGACAGTAGCTTATGGGAAAGACCGCCTGATGAATGGTTGCCTAGAGATGAATACATCAAATTACGAGCCTGGATTCATGGCAGGGAGGACAATCCCGATTGGAAACCAAAATACAACTACCTAAAACCTTCCCTCGATCCTGATAAATTCCGTTTTGACGGACAGGAATACACAAAAGACACTGACCGCCTGGCATTTCGCGATTTAGCCAAAAAACTCTATCAATTAAATAAGGCAGAACGAGAAGCCGGCGAATCCATTACTAGATTGGCTCCTGAAGACAATGCCAAATTCCAATACTGGAAAGAGGACAAAGACCGCCTTTGGGGTCAAGAAATAGTACGCGACATGCGTTCCGTAAGAGACGAAGACAGACCATATGTATCCTCCAAGAAAAAACTGATTCTAAAAGAACTGCAGTGTCCCTTTCAAGAATGGATAAAAGAACATCCCGGTCCAGAACCAGTGAACGAGGAAGAGGTTGAGGCAAATGCACATCGGTACAACTATTTAGAACATTCAAGCCCTGATTCAGATGGGTTTATTTTCAAATATGGCAATTACACAAAAGAATATACAAAGGAAAGTTACCTCTGGGAATTCAAAGATCTGGCAAAGACCTTATACGAAATCAACCAACAAGAAAGAGAAAACAACTACCCACTGACTAGGCTTCACCCTGAAGACGACGCCAAATTCAAATACTGGAAAGAACTAAAAGAGCGCCAGTGGGGAGAGCGCTTTCTTAAAGAACTAAAGGAGAAAAGATTCGACCTGCCCACCGCCGAAGAACAACAATTGGAGTTGCAAGAAAGGACAATGGGCGATGCCGGTCACGGACCTACCGCTTCCATTATTTTGCAGGATAGTAAACGTGGCAACGAACAGTCCACGGCAAAACTGATTGAACTGCCACACGATGAACTGGAACAAATTGACAAATATCTAGAGGAGTTAAGCCAAAGCAAATATCAAGACTGGCTCGTCCGCAAGGGACCCGATATGCAGAAACTTAGACTTGATGATGACCGCGCAATCTATGAAATTGCGGACACAAGAAGCCAAGTAAAGGATGTACGAAAAACTCGCGACCGCGAATTGGAGAAACAGCGTCGAATGAAGGAGGCACTAATGCTTGGTCTTGAAGCCTATGAACTAGGTCAACAAAGACTGGACGACGACCTTGAACGATAAAAGGTCATATTCAACTAATTTACAGCAACAGATTTAAGAGAGAAATACCATGCCATCAGAATATAAGACTTCATTTTTTCTACCATTGCCACAACATCATTTTGTTGAGGCCGTTACACAAGGGCTTAAGGAAATTGGTTTCCATCAGCCAACCAACAGCACCACCTTTCGTCGATTGTCGGCAACTTTAAAAATCCACGAACGACCGTTCGAATATGAGTTTGCCGCCAGTGTCAGTTGGTCACCAGCCAATGGAGGCATAGAGGCAATATTGACTATAAGCGAAGCCAAGCAAGGTGACATGGCGCACCGCTGCAAAGCCCGATGCGAGCAATTCATGAAGATAATTGAGCCAATGGTCAAAGGTGTGGAGGATATTTCGACACAGCCAGTCTCAAACAGATATGGTTCGGCTCGTTGGGCAGTCATACCTGATGATCTTGAGGCAAATGACTTTCTAACTACATATGCAGCCAATGACAGATTTCTATTGGCAAAACTAAACGGCAAATACGTAACAGTTCCGCCAAAAATAACAGATGCCCATGCAGCAATTATTGGACCGGCCGGTTCGGGCAAATCCACTGGGTTCCTTATCCCAAATCTTATCGAGCGATATGCCACAAGCATGATCGTTACTGAAGCCACCAACAACGAAGAAGAACAAGCCGACATATTTAACAAGACCGCAGGATTTAGAAG
>JAKFVJ010000117.1 GCA_021732245.1 Candidatus Obscuribacterales bacterium
GAACATCGTTAAGTATTTTTGGGGAATGCATTTACCTTGGTTGTCCCAATAAAGCATCCTCTACGATGTCGGCGAGCAACTCAAGTTTGCCCTTTTGTAAAAATTCAACCGGACAAGTCTTATCAAAATGCGGATTGGGCGTATTGAGCCACGAACGCAATGATTTCACTGAACCTGTAGCGCGTGTTATTCCAGAAGCAATACGTTCGAAGTGAAATAGTCCGGATTGAATCGATTGCGCATCAGGAGTCTTGTGAATAGCTTGCGGTGTTCGGCCAATGCATCTAGCGATATCGGCCATTGTGATACCAAAAGTCTTGCTGATCAATTCTGCATCGAGACGACCACTAGTATCATTGCGTAACTCTTGAATCATCGGAACAAGTATTTTGTTCACCGGCTGCGAATCAAAATCGCGCATGAGTTTAAAAATGCGCCAAAGCAATTCGTTGGCATCAATAGGAGTTCTCACAAAGTCAATGCGAATATCATGAGTCTGTTCCAGATCTTCAATTGGAGCACTGCCGAGAAATATTACTGGACCTGACCAATGTTGGCTCCTCATTTGTCTCAAGAGCTCAAAGCCAGACAGGTTGGGCAACTCAACATCTAGAACGACCAGGTCTGGTTGTTTGGTCGCGAAAGAGGCATGCCACTGCTCTATAGACTGGGCCCGATCAAATTCCAATCCTAGATGGTTTGACAAAGCAACCTGAACGTCCTGTCGGAGACACGCATCCGGATCAAAAACTAGAGTTCTTTGTAAGTTCATGCCTGTTACCCAAATAGTGAGGAGCGACGAGTTTAGATAAACTCATTATAAACCATTTATCAACCAAAAATCAACCCTCACTCTTGTCGCATATTGACGCTTATGGAGATTGCGTACATAATACACATGTACGAGGTTATTTAGCAAATATGAGACCAAAAGATCGAGATAAATTCGTAAAATTAGCGAATCAACGCGTTAACAGGGTAATTAAGGGACTGCAGTTGATCGGCAACCTGGCAAACCGGTCCAACTACTCCTATACAGAAGAAGACATAAGGCAAATCTTTCAAACCCTGAAGGCAGAATTGAAACGCTCCGAAGATCGGTTCCTGGCTATGAACGCAAGGGAAACAGAACGATTTCGCCTGGAATAGGCAAAATCGAGCACACCGTCTCGCATCGGGACTGGAATAACAACTAACATTAATCGAAGGGTGACAGAGATCGCGTGCCTCTTGGTTTGCGTTCGGTCATGCCTGCTCAATGATAGGTTTGAGCAGGCATGACGTCCTTGCTCGGGAACATCTGCAAAATGGCATCGTCAATTACCGTCTAAGTACGTCAACTCAATCCGCGGCAGCGTGAATCATCCCAGAAAGTAACAGATTCAAAGCCAGATTGGAAAAAGAGCTAAACAAATGGAAAGCAGTGTCAGCTAGTCCCGTTAGTCCAACACATCTGGCTGATTTAAGTATGAACGTTGATGGTTTTCCCAACAGAAACGTTCTTTATTGATCACTAACCTGTTTTTTAAATTGGAGTACAAACTATGAAAACCGCCCTTGCAGCGGCTGATGACCCTGAGGCACTAATGGCTTCAATCAAAGCTGAAGATGAAAAAGAAATCCCTAATTACAAGCACCTGGAAAAACTTGTCGGCAACTTTATCGAAAGTGCTGACCCAGATACTTATTGCATCGACTTTTATGTTGCCGAGGCAATGTATATCCTTACCAGAGCTTACATCTTAAACAATGAACAAGGCAAAGCAAAAACAACTCTTGCCCAGCTCTATGACTTTGTTCGAAACGCCGAATCAGAAAACAGTCCTCAGGCAACTTACCTCTATCACTTGTTCGATGAGCTTCACGACTACTCTGGGCTGATCAAATACTGCGACTACTTGTTGCCGGTTGTTGAGCAATACTACGCCACCGAGATCAAGGAACGCGGTGGCGTCATCTACAAAATCGGCATACCACCGAATCAGAAGGAGCAACGCCGGGCTGATGTGCTCACCGCCGATTTGGAAATAATGAAGGAACGCATTGCACGTTTTCGGAATAAGGCTCAACAAGCCATCAGCGAAATACAAGCTGCCGAAAATTTGATCCGCAACTGCACCGTACCAAGCACATCTCTTGCAAAAGAGAAGACTGCCATTTAATTACTTATTTTGCGTCTTCGCTGGGCTTCGCCGGCGGAGACAGAGGAAAACATTATGTACAGAGAAAGAGCAACTGATGCTCCATCCACAGAGCTACCGTTTTATAAAAACGAATCTGGCGGAGTAGCTAACTCCTATTTGTTGAAAGCACCAGACGCAGCCGCTTACCTTGGCGTCAGCCTAAGCTGGCTAAAACAAAAAGGCAAAAGTATCCCATACGTCAGGATCGGCATCAAAAACAAAAGATGGCGTATCCAAGACCTTGACGCCTTCATCGCAAAAAACGTTCGCAACGCGCAGTAAGATGCAGAATCAGAATAGTAAGTCTTAGGGCTTGGACTGCAAAATCAATTTCATTTGCGATCTGGATTATTTCGTTCTTCGGTACCGACTTAAAACGCCGATGTTAATTCTTGCCAAATGCTAGACAAGTCTTCATCATCAGCATTGGATAAACCCCAATTATCCAAGAAGATTTCTTTATGCTCAGTTAGAAGTTCCCACAAAACTGGGTGAATAGTAAATGGGAAATTAAGAGCGGATACGACTCCGTTTTGTTGGGTCAACATACCACGCTGAGACAACTTTATGGCTGTTGGACAAGTTGCCAGAGTGGTAACTGTTTTGACATTCTTTGAAAGGCAGACTCCTAAAAATTGTTTTTCGTCTTGCCCTAAAGTATCTAATTCTTTGAAAAATTGCTCTTTTAGGTTTGCTTTTGCCTTGGCCAGTAGCTTGGAGTTCCAAGTCTTTTGCCAGTGTGAAATTGCATAGTTAACAATCAAAAACACAATTAGCAAACAGCCAGCAAGCCCACTGGTCATGGTGGCAATAGCAATTAAGGATCTGGTCGCCTTCGGTAAAGTTGAGACGTCAATGTCGGTCGCAAGCGGAGCTGGCGGATGCAAAATCGCAAAACCCGTTAGACACGTCAGCAACAGGATAAATGGCAACGCCCAACGCAGGAAGAAAGGACTTTCAAGTTTCTCTATTATGGCTTTCAACAATTCACCCATAACAGCGGGACCTCATGTGTTTGCACTAAATTGTGGGAACGGTGCTACGAACGTCACATACACGTCGTGATTTAGACCAATCCTCCCTAATTATTCCAGTATTTTGGGTATGGATTTCAATTTGCCCATTCACTTTTTCGGCAAAGAGCAACTCCTTCACAGTATATTTTCTGGACAAGGCATCCTCTAAAAAGACGTCAAATGGAATAGCGCATCTGTCATTGGCTGGAAGTTTTTGCTGAAGTTCCTGATCTAGGTGATCACCAAATAAGAAGTAAGAGCCGTCCGGAGAGATTATTCGAGGTCTTTTTTCCAAGAGCCTGATTCCTCCGGCTAGCTGGGTACCCCAGAGACGCAGGTTCGCTTTCCCCTTGTTGTAAATATTGATACGCTTGTTTTGATAAGTTATGTCCACACAGGGGGAATAACTGAGGGCAAACTCCTTTTGTGCTAGGTCCAGTTGCATCTCTGCAATTCGCGCCAATATTTTATCCTTGTCGGCGATTTCACGTTTCAATACCGAATTGTCTAATCTGATACTAGACATCTCTTTCCGCAAGCCACTCAATTCATCTCGATATTTTTGTTCCCGAATAACAGCTGCACGCTGATCAACAGTGGAATTCCAAATCTGCCACGCGCCAAGAGCAATGCTAGCGGATCCCATAATACCGATCAAAATCCTGTGCCATAGGTTTCTAGTTGAAATAACTGCGCTAAAAACCGCGATGGCGATCGTGACAAGTATATTGAGAAATGATAGTAGCCAATCCATACAGCCAAGCCAAATTCAAGTAGATTTCAACGCAGGGCAGTCTAGCCGGGATTTCGCCCTTGCTACTCAGATCGATCATTTTGATTAAGCTAAGCAGACCGGACGGTACTTTTTCGAACGGCGCGGGGCTTGGCGATACATCTAAACGCACTCCGTTTAACCGGTCCTTTTAACAGACCTTTCTGCACCCTATTTGCACCCGGAAAGAAAAGTGAGGGCCGGGGCGATCCCCGAAACCCTCACCCAGAGCCCACCCGCGGAGAGACTCGAACTCCCGACACCCTCCTTAGGACGGAGGTGTTCTATCCAC
>JAKFVJ010000349.1 GCA_021732245.1 Candidatus Obscuribacterales bacterium
CTATTACTATGCGCATCTAGAACGTTACGCCGAAGGGATTAAGGAAGGGGATTCAGTAAAGAAAGGACAAGTTATAGCTTTTGTCGGCACATCCGGCAATGCGCCACCGAATACGCCGCACTTGCATTTTTCAATTTCGAAACCAATGAAGCCTTTTGGTTGGTATCCTTCGGCACCGATTGATCCATACGAAGTCTTTGTTCATCGCGAGGTGCAAACAGGTATTCCGAATTTCAACTGGATGCAGTCGGCAGAGGCAGCCAATCCCGTTAAGCCGAAACCTGTGCACAAGAGTAGTGGCTCTTTTGTTAATGGCAAGATGACATTGAGCAAAACAATTCCAGTTAACGGATTTCATCCAGGGCAGCCTGTTGTACTAATTGTTGACAAAGGCAGTCACACGACCTATGTATTGCAGAAGCAAGCGGGCAATCGCGTAGTAAAAGTATTCTCGGCACGCAATGGGCTTGGTAAGCCGTCTTTGAGTCCATATGGGCGATTTACTGTGGCGGACAAGTTGAAGTGGCCGAGTTGGATACCGCCGAAATCAATTGACCCGAAGCAAAAGGCGATTCATCCGTATAACAAGGATAGGAAGAATCCGTTAGGTGTGGCACGTCTGACTTTGAGTAAGTGGGGGATTGTTCTGCATGGGACAAATGACCCGTCTAGTATTGGAAAGAATATAAGCCATGGTTGTATTCGTCATTCGAATCAGGATATTCAGAAGATCTATAACATGACAGATAAAGGAACGCCTGTATACATTGCAGGCGGCTTTGCGGGTAAGACAATTTCGATTAAGGATTTTCAGTGAAGCAACGCACGTCATTCGGGCGCATGGCTTCGCCATGCTGCTTCGTCGCTTGAGCGACTCCGCTTCTCATTGTGTGCTCCGGGAGCTTCGCTCCCTTCGCATCGCGCCCCTACGAGTACCAGGACGGTCTACTGAATGGTGCCTTTGACTTGAGCTTCGATCTTGTCTAGTCGTGCAAGGCGTTGTGCAAGGACTTGAGCAGGTAGTTCTTCGCGTTTCTTCAGATGTTTGTTTAGCCTGATTGCGCGCATTACCATGTATGGGGTGTAGACGAGGGCAGCTAATTGTCCTGTTGATTGAGAGATGCGCCCAGAGAAACCTAGCTTGTTGGCTGTCTTGGGTTTGTCGGCGTAGTTGTATATGGCGACTGATGAAAGAATTGAGCTGGCTAATGCGGTTAGACCAATGACTGGACCGGCGACGGAGCCTTGTTGGGCAATTTGCTGGAAACGTTCTATGTCTTTGGTCTCTCGATCTAATGCTTTGTCGAGTCTTGCTGATCGTTCTGTGATATCAACTAAGCCAATTAGATGCTTTGGCTCTTTGTCGAGAGAATAATCGGCTAGCATCTTTTGTAACTCGTCTGTGCTGCCTTCAAGCGGAGCAGGGCGTTCGAATGAAAATTCTTTTTTGAGTTTGTGCTTTTGGATAATTCCCACTGTTCGGCCGACGACATTGCGAAAAATCGGGTTAAGAGTTAGAGCCGAGTTAGCAACCAAGCCTGTGCATACGGCAGGTTTGGCAAAACCTCGATTGTCTAATGCCCGACGAGCAAGAATTACTGCGGAAAGACGAGTAAAACTTTGCGCAGCGTCAACTGCGTAGAAGGAATTTTCTCTCCACATTCTGTCTCTTGAGTGCACGCTCCAGGTAAGAAATTCGTAGACGAGCTGTTGGCGAATTCGCTGCAGCATCTCTGACTCCAGCTCATGTACTTTGCGGTGGGGTGTGTCTTCTTGGGCGATTAGTTGTTGACGCTGTGCAAATAACTTGTCGGTCGAAGCCATTACACTTTTGACGAAAGAGGCTGAGGCTTTTGGTGAAAAACCGGCTTTCCCGGCTTTCCAGCATATCCACGTATTTTGTACCAATTCAAGACTTGAGGCGGCACCGCTTATTGAGTTGCCGGTCATCGCTGAAGCCATGCCATTGACAATGGCATTCTTGGATACGTTTCGTAGATTATGGAGACCTTTGGCTTGCTGGGTGATGTCTGTCAGCGTTGCGCCAAAAGTTGCTGCTGTTCCGGATTCTCTTGCTAGTGGGTATGTCCAGAATCGCCAGGGTTGATGCCTATTGGACTCCAGGCGGAAGTGAATGTTGAATCGCGAAAGATGAATGAAATCCAGCAGGAGTGCACGATCTATCTGATCGAGTGTTGCCGTCTGAGAAACGGCAGGCGCAGAGTCGGTATATGTATTGGCTATAGATTGCGGCGCAAGCGTTAATGCGCACAAGGCAATAGCTATTGTTTGGTACCCGAGTCTCATCGCTCTGTAGTATGTCACTAATGCTTAGAAATTGGCATCCCTCTTTTTGGTGCTTTTCCGTTTGAATTACCGTGCCGGTTTTCTTAGATATGCTCGTGTTTTGGAATTTTAAATTGTCTGCGTAGTTTGGCGTCAATTCGCTTGTTGATCTTATCCACGTTTTGCATTTTTTTCTTGTCTGCCAATAGAGCAGTTTTTCTAAAAGGCACCACTTTTTGCGCTTCAAGAAAATCTGCAAACAGTTGCCGACCGGCGCTGAAATATTGAGTGTAACCTTCTTGCAATTCTTTGGTTTCCGGAGTTGGCTGTAATTGTTTCATAGCGTTAGCAGCTGCTGAATATTTTTCCAGCATGCGCGTTGCTAATTCAGTATTTTCTTTATTTGGCTCGTTTTTCCCGAAAGACATTGCCTGAAATTTTTCCGACTTTGTCGATTCCGCGCTTCGCCTGATTTCGTCATATTCTTTGAACCATTCCGTAACAGAGGAGTTGCCTTTAGCACTTGCTCCGACAATTGAGAACAGACAAGCTAGCGTGCAGATGGACGCCGTGACTCTGCGAAGAAAATTTGCCATGAACGTGCCTCGCTTATACTGAGTGTTTAAGTGTCTCCGGATGGCTTTAATTGCAGGAATGTTCCGGTTTTAATAAATTGTGTGAAGAATCATGCTCGTCTGTGGCAAACCAGATCGAGTTATGGCACTCTATTACCTGTCGTGAATACGAGGTTAGAGATGTTCGGACTATTTAGAAAGAAAGCGTCCAAGCCACTGACGCAAATGGAAACCTCAAAGTTGGAAGTCCCAGCAGGCAGGCAACCCTTGCCGGTCACGTATGAAGAGATTTCTTTGCGTGCTTATCAACACTGGCTAGCGCGCGGCGGCATGCATGGATATGATCGCGACGATTGGTTTGCCGCTGAGCAAGAGCTTGTAACAAGGAAATAGACAGACTTAAGAATCAGCTGTGTTTGTGCTTTGGAATTCCAAATCTCTTGCGCAATTCGGCATCGATGCGCTTGTTGTTTTTATCCAGAGCTTCCAGTCTATTTTTAGCTGGTCCGAGCTGTTTTGTGGAAAATGGGACAGTCTGCTCGGCTTTGAGAAAATCGATGAAAAGTAAACGCGCTGAGCTAAAGTATTCTGTGTAGCCTCTTTGTAATTCGCGGGTTTCCGGTGTTGGTCTCAGCTGTTTGATTTCAGAGGTTGCGACGGTGTATTTCTTGACCATGCGGTCTGCTAGCGCAGCGTTATTTTTGTCGGCTTTGTGTTCGCCCAGAAATAGCATCTGGCATTTGTCCTTGGTAGTGCACTCTGCCTCGCACCTGATTTGATCGTATCTTTTAAACCATTCCAATACGGCTGCGTTTTTTTTAGGTGCTTTGGCGTAGTTATCTACACCCTTTGCAGGCATTGTTGAGCCGATAATTAAACTAGTCAAAACGCAAGCCAGTACTAGCACGTGGCATTTAATGTGCCAAGTTAATCTGTTTTGCATTAGCACGTATCTCCTAGCCAACCCCAATATATGGATCTTACCTCAGGCAGAGTCGGCTGCGGTGATATAATCCCGTGGGATTGCCTCGCGGGAGTTTATTATGTCTATTCGTCGTCTGTTTGTTACTGGACTTCTCTCTACCCTAGTACTGGCTTCACCAGCATATTGCGATGACACCGCTGCAAGTAGTGGTGATGCGCCGTCAAGTGTGCAATTGAAAGGACAAGTCATCCAAGTAGATGTGCAAATGACAAATCTGAACGATGCCAGACTGGACATCAGTCGCGCGAGAAAGGCAATCGCTAATCTTTATGATGAAGTAACTCGGCAGCAAGTAATAATGAATTACACGCCTAACGTTGTAGGCACAATGGTCATCATGACGCCGACTCCTTCGTTTGGAGCCACTTTGCCTGCGCGCACACAGTGGGTAGATGAAGCGATGGC
>JAKFVJ010000041.1 GCA_021732245.1 Candidatus Obscuribacterales bacterium
AGAGTCCATGTTCAACTATGTTCGCTTGTCTGAAGGCGGCTCACCAAATGTAAAAGGCATGATGCGCGCCGAATCTCATGTGATTTGCGATCTGGCAAGCCGTGTATTGGACAAACATCCCGTTGATTGGTCGCGCTTTATCTCACATAGCGAAATTAGAAAGTTGATTGCCGAGGTTGTTCCAGGCTGGCAGGAAATTGCCACGATGGATTCAACAAAGAAGGAATTTACTGTCGCCGGCAGACTCTTTCACACTCCTCAATTCAACACGGTAAATGGTAAGGCGATTATGCATGAGACTCCTTTGCCGAAAGTAAAAGGTAAAGACGAATTTCGTCTTATCACCTTACGATCCGAAGGACAGTTCAATACGGTAGTCTACGAAGAGTATGATATTTATCGTGGAATGCCGCACCGTTATTGCATCTTGATGTCCAAAGAAGATGCAGAGAAACTAAATATCGAAGATGGCCGGCGTGTAAGAGTTTTAGGCGAGGCTGGTGAAATGGACAATATTGAAGTAGTTGTTGGACAAATACGCTCAGGGACTGTCGCCATGTTCTATCCTGAAGCCAATGTGCTTATTAAGGCGAATATCGACAAGAGATCACGAACACCCAACTTCAAGAGTGCTCCTGTACGAATAGTCGTTTAGAGATTTACTTCTTTTTCTTCGTTGGGTCTTTAACGAATGTGGCCATGAAGTTTTCTTTCAAGAAGTCTTCTTCCTTCACCTTGCGAAAGCCTGCTGCTTCTATCTCTGCGATAAATTCTTTCTTGCCGGTGCGCACATTTTTCATCACCCAGTCAGAGCTTTTGTCAGGTCTGCGATCGAGATCGATGACGACTAATTTGCCGTCTTTGCGCAGGGCTTTGTTGATGGAAATTAGCGTGTGACTTGGATACTCAAGATAATGATATGTATCGCAAACGAATGCTAAATCAATTGAGTTGGCAGGCAGATTGACTGATTTCTTCGTGCAAAGCACGGTGCGCATTTGCTTCATGCCTTGGGCTTTTGCCTTCTCATCGATGTGCTTGAGGAATGCCTTATTAATGTCTACGGCATAAACCTGACCACTAGGCGCCACTTCTTTGGCAATCATAAATGTGTAAAAGCCTGTTCCTGAACCAATGTCACCAACGCTCATTCCAGGTTTTAGCTGAAGAGCTTTGATTATATTGGCTCGTTCGTTGTAAATTTCCCGCGTTGTATTTTCAAAGGTCTCCAGCCACTTATTCCACTCTTTTTCAGCAGCCGCTTCGTCCTTTGCTGCCTCAACTGGGGCGCGATTGGCCAGGGGCTTTGCTTTGTCGGCAGCCAGCGACTGAGAGCCCAGGAGTTGAGCAATCAAAACTCCTGATAGGACCATTGTAGACAGGCGTCCCAGCATATTAATTTGTTCCTCCAGCGAATCCGGTCTTATTCATAATCGCATAGTTACTGTTTATTTTAGTGGTTCCGGGGTGATCGGCGCCAAGAACTTTTTGGGCCAGGTCAAGAGCTTTCTTGGATAAGCTTTGAGCTTGAGCCAGGTCGCCTTGGTGATAATGCAGGGATGCCAGGTTGTCGAGCATGTCCGGTATGGCTATATGCTCAGCCCCCAGCTCGGTTTGCCATATTTCCAGAGCCTGACCATAGAATTTGACCGCTTTGGCAAATTCCTTCTGTTGGACATAAATTGCCGACAGGTCATTTAATGTCTCCGCTAGAAATATCTTGTTACGCTCGCCGATTTCCCGGAGCATTTTCTCGGCCTCGCCCTCTTTCTTAAGAGGGAAGTAAATGAGAATCGCCAGACATCTTTTAGTCTCTAAAAGCGAAGGATCGTCTTTGACAAGGTTCGACTCTTGCAGTTCATGGGCACGTTGCCAGTGCTCTTCTGCTTGTCCAAATTCGCCTTGAGCAAAGTAGGTTAATGCCAATTTGTGCAGGGTGTCGGATAACTCCGCATGTTCTTTTCCGAGGCTGTCTTCCTTGTCCTGGAGTTCTTTGGTGAGAATAAACTGGTGCCAGGTGTAATCGGCCGGTTCGCCGTATGCTTGGCCATTGGCCCCGTAAAAAGCTTCTACGTATTTAAGATTTTTTTTGTTGTCTGATTTCGGCATGTCAAAATAAGTTTTGCGATTTTACGTATCTCTTTCACAGACTACATTCACCAGTACATGCTTGCGATCTTTGCGTGAAATATCTATAGCTTTTCTAAGAGTAGCAGGTAAGTCAGCCGGTTTGTCGACAGTAAGGCCAATACCACCTGTTGCTTCGGCGAGTTTTTCAAATGAGATGTCTACTTCCAGATTGCATAAAGCGAAGTTGTCTTTCTTCTGAGCCCAGCCATTCTTGGTCGTGCCTAGGTAAGACTTCTTAATTGTCGACCAGGCACTGTCGTTAAACACGACTATGACAATAGGCAACTTGTAGGCGGCCGCCACATAGTGCGCTGACAACGGCGTGTTGAATAAGTAGCTGCCGTCGCCTAGTGTAGCGACCATCGTGAGATCCGGTGCTGCCAATTGAGCGCCAAGTGCAGCGCCCAACGACCAGCCAAGTCCGCTGGCGATTGAATTTTCAAACCAGCTATCAGCCAGGTGTCTTGGTACAAGCGTTGGTTCCAAGTTGTATTCATTGAAAATAATCGTCTTGTCGTCAGCAATTTCGCCCAAGCAGTAGGAGATGTAACGCTTACTTATTTTTGCCAAGCCGGCATCTTTAGCTGCTTCCTTCTTTGCCGTCTCAAATATTTTCTTGTGTTCGGCTTCAATGGCGGCAAATCGTGGCTTGTCCTGACCTGCATCCAGTGCTTCGCAAATTCGTCTCAGCGTCTCAGTTGGATTGCCTGCTAGGCAAATATCTGCCGGGAAGCTGCGCATAGGTATCTTGCCGGCTAAAGGATCGACGCCAATTTGGATTATTGGTTTGCCTCTTTCAAGAGGTTCATTAACCTTCGTGATAGCCGGAATCCAGGGGACATGACTTTCGATGCAAATAATTAGATCAGCTTCTGGAATATAGGGTGCAGGATCGAATCCCAGATGCATTGGATGATCTGTGGGCAGGTTGAAGAAGTTGTGCTTGCCGAACTCGACAACGCCAATGCCCAGTTTCGTAGCCAGGTGCGACAAGGCTTCCACGCCGCCTTGATAGCGACCTAGTTCTGCAGTGACGATAAGTGGCTTTTTCGCCGCAGCAATCGCTTTGGCAGCAGCATCGATAGCAGATTGCACCGGCTCGCTTGCAGCAGCAGGACTCTGGCGTGGTGTTTCTGAATAAGTGAAAGAATCAACCTGTTCGCAAAGAGCTTCTTTGGGCAGAGTCAAGTAAACAGGTCCGGCCGGCTGGCTCTTGCTTATGGCAAGCGCTCTGTCGACGACAGTTTCCAGATTGAAAGAACCTTTTAGTTCGTAATCCCATTTAGTGAATTCACGGAAGTAGGCTGCTTGGTCAAAGGTATCTTGACCCCATTGCACAAAATTAGTGCGGCACCCTTCTATTTCTAAGGCACCGTTGGATGGCTGCTCGAACCAGGGACTTTTGCCTGCCAAAATGAGCATTGGAATATGGCTTCTATTGGCATTGATAATTCCCAATCCCATATTGGCTGTGCCTACATTGACGTGTGCCATCACTGCTTGAGGTTTGCCTGACAGAAGAAAATATCCGTGTGCCATGGCAATGGCAGTATTTTCATGCGGCGCAACTATTTCCTCTAATTCAAAATCCGGGTCGTCACTATAGTAAGCAAGAGCATCAATGATCGGTGTGAAGTCCGTGCCTGAATTGGAAAAGAAATATCTGATGCCGCGCTTATTCAAAAGTCCCATCAGTGCGTGGGCGACTGTACCGGCTTCTATCTTTTGCGTCTTCAAAGGACTCAATTGTTGGCACTGTGACATGCGTGCACGTCTCAGGTGCGCAGACAAAAGGCTCTCGAATTCATCGGGTTTATCGAGATTGGAAAAATGTCCGGCTCTGTCGATATTCACAAGTTGAGACGCCGGCAATAACTTATGGATTTGGGTTAAGAGTGGATCTGTCGGTGTTATTTCATCTTCTGTGCCGCCAATCAGCAAAACGGGGACATCAATATTTGACACAACGTCTCTGTAATCATCGGCAAACATGGAAATCCACGAGGCAAGAAAGACATCTTTATCTTTTGTGCCTTCAATTTCCACAGCTTGCGCAACTATTTCCTTGCTTGTGCCTTTGGCAAAAAGGTTAGGTATTAGTTCAGCGG
>JAKFVJ010000178.1 GCA_021732245.1 Candidatus Obscuribacterales bacterium
GCAAATTGCACTTTGTGGACGGTGGCGGTGGTCTGAAATCCATTCTTGCCGGTGCCGGCAGTAAGGCGGCTATTGATCTTGCCGGCACAATCGAGCTGGCGACAATCGGTGGTTGCAGCGGCGGCTAACTAGCTACAGCCATCATTGCCGGTGGTGCTTCCGGTCGCCGCATGTTTCACATGGCCATCGAAACCGACTTTTCGGGTTTGGTCACAGGACGTGGTTGGCCGCGTAAAGTCGCCGAAGCTCACGTTAATGACCAGCGCGTGTATGGTTGGTACGCCGTCACAACAATTCAAAAGCGCGTGAAGAAATTCTTGGCGCGCTGGACGCCTGGTTGGATGAAGAAAGTCTGGAATAAGATGTTTGGTCATCACGACGATCTTGTTGTTCGTCCCAAAGAAGGCATTTATGGCTCTGAGAAAATCGGTGTCTTCATTGACAAGCACGTAGCGGAGTTTCCGGAAAATTATTGGAGCGTAGCTGTCGACGGCAATACGTCTTCGCAAATTTTCTTCTGCAAGCAAGGAGTATTTGAGTATCATCCCGATGGTCACAAAGAGACCATCTCTGACATTCCAGTCACTCCGGGATTTGCCGTGCGCAGCAGTATCGCCATTCCGCTTTTCTTCGGATCCATTCCATTTTCAGGCAAGCATCTTCTTGATGGCTCTTTGACATTCGACGGCAGAACACCTGTCGGAGCCGTGAAGAGACACTTCAACGCAAACGCGGAAGATATACTCGTCCTTGACATGTGGGATTCTTCGACCACCGCAAATTGGTTTGAGAGCGTGTTTTGGAAAAGTGTTTGGTTCTTGTTTTGTGGTGGAGCTTGTCCGCAAGGCGGCCGATACCCTTCGAATTTTGAAGGAGTCATGCTTGTGCAACCACAGGTTGACAGCCGCATCACCCTACAATTCGCAGCAACTGCAGATGAGAAGTGGCCGGCAATTATGGCTGGCTTTGAATCAACTGCCAAGGTGCTCGAACAGTATGGTCTGTTGGCCGGCGAAAAACTTGAGCAAGCAAATAACATCCTCGAGAGATTTGCTGAAATCAAGAAGACAGCCAAACTCAAAGGAGAGCTTGCAACGCGTACCCAAGAGCTGCTCACCGAATATCATCTCTGGTGAGCAGCTTTGCTGCGAAACGCGGTAAAATGTATTGCCCTCTTAAGGATATTGAGGAAAAGGTAATATGACAGAAAAAAGCAAAGTCTGGCTCGTTGATGGCAGCCGGACTCCGATTGGCACGTTCGGGAAAACAATGAAATCCATTCCGGTGGAAAAGCTGGCTGGGCATGTTTTGAAAAATGCGATTCGTCGCACTGGTATCGAGCCCAGCCAAATTGACGGAATAATTCTTGGTCACAGGGGGCAGTCATCTTATGCCCCCAATACTTCGCGCTTCTCGGCGTTGAATGCAGGCTTGCCCGCCAGCATTCCTGCTATGACCGTGCATCGTGAATGCGGATCAGGACTACAAGCTGTAAATGACGCCGCTGACCAAATTAGACTTGGTCGCGGTGACATTTATCTAGCCGGTGGTGTTGAGTCGATGTCCACTGTTCCTTACCTTGCTCCAGGGACAATGAGATTTTCCAAGAAGTTTGCTCAGTGGTTTGGTTTGGACAAAAGATATCCGTTGGGAATTCTTTCGCTTGCTCCGGCTAAAACCGGACCACGTTTGGTCATCGGTTATCTCGATGATGGGCATGTGCCTCTTGCTCGTTATGGCGACATGAAGTCGACAAATATGATAGCTACGGCAGAATGTGTCTCCAGCACTTATCATGTAAGTCGCGAAGAGGCTGATGCCTGGTCATTGCGTTCTCACCAAAGAGCTTGCGCCGGTGTTTCCTCGGGACGCTTTGACCGTGAAATTGATCCTATCCAAGTTGGCGAAAAAGGATATTTCTCGCGCGATGAACATCCTCGTGCTGACTCCAGTGCGGAAAAGCTCGGATCGTTAAAAGCAGTTGGAAAATCCGGATTGGTAACAGCCGGCAATAGCTCCGGAATTAATGATGGAGCTTGTGCAGTGGTTCTCACTTCGGAAAAGAAGGGCAAGGAGCTTAGGCTTACGCCATTGGCAGTCCTTGTTGATCACTGTGTAGTTGGTTTGGAACCGGAACAAATGGGAATAGGTCCTGTTCTGGCAATCAAGAAATTGCTCAAAGACAACAATCTCACCGTCGAAGACATTGATTTGTTCGAGATAAACGAAGCATTCGCCGGCCAGTATCTGGCTTGCCAGAAGTTGCTTGGTCTGGATCCGGAGAAGTGCAACGTCAACGGTGGAGCAATTGCTCTTGGTCACCCAATCGGCATGTCCGGTGCAAGACTTGTTTTTACGCTTGCGCATGAATTGAAAGAGCGCAAGAAGAAGCGTGGAATCGCAGCTTTGTGCATCGGCGGTGGACAAGGAATTGCCACGCTGGTTGAAGCACCGTAAGAAGCAGAATCACATGAGGGCGCAATGCAATGCGCCCCTACAAAGCATGGAGAAAGAATGGTTTCGAATCAATTATTGGATAAGGGTCCAAAAAAAGAGGAAGAGTCTATGAACCAAGACACAGCAAAAATGCTGGAAGAAAAGCTTGGTAGCGCCGGCGGAGAAAAAGCTGTAACGCTTGAGGTGAATAAAAACAACGTGGCGGTGGTCACAGTAAATTTGCCCGGCAGTGAAGTGAATCTCTTGTCGTCAAAGGTACTAGCTGAGTTAAATGCGGCGATTGAAAAAATTGCTCTGATGCCGCAACTGAAAGGCGCCATTTTCATTTCCGGTAAGAAAGACAACTTCTTTGCCGGAGCTGATGTCAAAGAAATCCAACAGCTGCAAAGTGAGCAGGAAATCTTTGCCAAGCAAGCATCCGACATGGGCAAAGTCGTTTTCGACAAACTAGAAAAATTGCCTATTCGCGTGGTTGCCGCAATTAATGGTGTCTGCGTTGGTGGCGGCATGGAGTTTGCTCTTGCTTGCCATAACCGAATAGCTACAAGTTCGAAGAAAACAATGCTTGGTTTGCCGGAAGTCAAACTGGGTTTCATACCTGGATGGGGTGCCAACTACCGTTTGGCTAAACTCATTGGTCTGCAAAATGCTTTGCAAGTCATTCCTGCCGGTCAAATTCTCCCTGCCAAAAAAGCTTGGAAATTAGGCATGGTTGATGAAGTTGTTGAGCCGGAAAAACTTCTTGAGCGTGCTGAGGAAGTCGTGCTCACTGGTCGCGTGAAGCGCGCCAAGCAGCCATTCAAAGCGCAAGCAATGAAAGCGCTAATGGAAGGTAATCCGCTCGGTCGTCACTTCTTGGGTGACATGGCTTTGAAGATGACCAAGAGACAAACAAAGGGCAAATATCCGGCACCTGTCGAAGCAGTCAAAATAATCATGAACACCGCTTCCGACACAAAGCAAAAATCGTTTGACAGAGAGTCGAATGCTTTTGCCTCGTTGGCTGCAACCGATGTATCGAAGAATCTCGTCGGCATCTTCTTCGCGCAAAACGAGTCCAAGTCCACGCCGAACAAGATTAAGCCTTCAATCAAGGTACAGACATTTGGTGTTCTCGGCACTGGTGTTATGGGTGCAGGCATTGCTCAAGCGGCAGTCAAAGCCGGCTATAAAGTAGTCATCAAAGACGTCAATGAAGAATTCTTGGCGAAGGGCATGGCTACAATCCGTGGACTCTTTGAGAAGCTTGTGGAAAGACGCAAGATGACTCAAGAAGAAATGGATGCTTACATGAAGAGCATCACCACGACGACAAGCTATGACGCGTTTGCTGATTGCGATATGGTTTTGGAAGCCGTGAAAGAAGATCTCGCTGTTAAGAAAAGTGTTCTTGCTGACTTGGAAAAAGCCATCAAGAAGCCTTTCATCTATGCGACAAACACCAGTTCATTGTCGGTAACGGCAATGGCCGAAGGTGCTCGTAATCCTGAGCTTGTCGTTGGAGTGCACTTCTTCAATCCAGTTCATAAGATGCCGTTAGTTGAAATCGTCCGTGGCAAACAAACATCTGATGATGCAGTTGCCGCAGCCATGATCTTCGCCATGAAGCTCGGCAAGACAACTGTTGTGACAGGTGATTCGGCCGGCTTTGTAGTCAACCGCATCCTCACTCCTTACTTGCGTGAAGCTATTGTGCTTCTGGAAGAAGGTGTGGCACCGGCTGACATTGAAAAGGCTATGAAAGATTTCGGCATGCCTATGGGTCCATTAACAC
>JAKFVJ010000260.1 GCA_021732245.1 Candidatus Obscuribacterales bacterium
GGTCCTAAGTATGCAACGTATTCCAAGAGCGAAATTGATTTGATGCTCAAGCAAAATGCTGACAATTTAGCAAATGCGCTGAGCGGAAAAATCTCCGCCTTACAGCGTTCGGTGCAAGATGCTACAGCGTCTCAAGAAAAGTCTTTTGCGAAGGTTATTGATAAGTTCACTTCTCATGTTGATGAAGCGCGTACTAAAATTGATGCCACTTCCAAATCTGCTCAAGAATCAACGCACAAAGAGCTTGATCATTTCGGCAAGCATTTGGAAAAGGAACTTGAACAATTCCGTTCTCAGATCAATAAAAATATTGCGCCTTTATCAAAGACAGTTGATGACAAGGTAAAAATGCTTGAGACCATTAGCAAAGCTGGACCGGCGGCTCTTGCGCCGATCATCAAACGTTCAACCACAATCGTTGTGGTGGCTGTTGTGATTTCCGCAGTACTTGCGGTTGGTGTGCTTCTGCCGCAGATAATGGAAATCTCATCGCTTAGATCGCAAGTGACATCACTCACTGAAAAGGTCGATAAGTTGAATACACCTGCACCCGTTGCTCCGGCACCTACAGAGACTAAGAAGTAAAAGAAAAGGGCTCTTTTAAGAGCCCTTTTGATTCGTTTATTGTAGGGGCGCATTGCATGCGCCCTTGAACCAAATGGCTTATTAGCTCAGCTTCTTCCAGCGTCCACGATAGTGAAGCTTCTTCCATTTGTTGTCCACTTTTACGAATACGTCTGTTGCATTGCACTTTTCCTTGTGCGGATTATTGCCACCGAACTCGCGCAGTGCGGTAAAAGTTACAACCGCGGTATTGCCGCTAACTTGGGCATAAGGATGCACGATTGTATAGGACAGTAGTGGATTTTCTCCATTTAGCGAGAAGCGCTCTAACTTGGTTTTCAAATCTGCCAGTACCGCTTCTTTTCCAACAACCAATTTCTTGCTGCCTTCATCAAAGGTAGTGACGCTGTCATCGAGATATTCTGCAATGGCTGTTAGGTCATGTTTGTTGACCGCGTTAGCCAGCTCTTGCAAGGTGTCAATTACCTTGGCGGACTCCGCACAAGCTGCGTGCGGCTCGATACACTTAGCTTCACAGCTGGTGTTCATAGAAAGTGCTGTAGCAGTTTTGGACTCTTCAGTTGCCTTTGAAGTCTCACCCGCCATGACGTAATTTGCGCTGAATGCCAGTCCTAGTAATAGTGCTACTGCTAAATTGCCTGCTTTTGTCATCTTTTCGCCTTCAACCTCCATCCAATTGCAGTGCGCTGATATTTCCTAATAGCCGGCTTGTCTCAGTGCTCTGTCTACATCCCGCAATGCTTGATCGTTTTGATCCAAGTAATCTCGCAAGCGGCCAATTTTGTCGTTGAGGTCATTCAATTGTGAGCTTAATCCATCGAGAGCTTTTTGCAAGTAGGCCCGTTGGTTCAATAGAGCGTCTCTGGAACGCATCAGATTGTTGTATACAGTAGGATTTTGTCCTGCATGTCCTGCGGACATCACCCCGAGTGCTAGGACGAATCCTAAGCTAACTGCGGCAAATAGCTTCAACTTGACTTGCTTGCGCATGGCCTTTACTCCAACCACCATAAAGTTGTCATTAGTGTAAAAGCTATTGTCAAAAATTGAACAATGGATAAGCAAGGTTTAACCTTGCTCTTAACTAAGTTCTCCTTTCTAAAATGTGCGACCTCAAGAATTTCTTAACATTCTAAGACACTTTTCCCAAAAGTAAAGAGATTGCTGGATGTCAGCATAAGTCAGTTGTCATGCGCATTCCATTGATATCTCTATTTAGTAGAACTTGCCTTACGCGACTGCCAAATTTCGACAGCCTTCAGGCGTTTCTTGCCGCCTTCTGCAGCAACTAAGGCTAAATCCTGAGGGGATAGAAGCTTGTCGAAGACACGATCACCTATATTTGCTGCGGCTTTGGATGTCTTGTAGCCCAGTTCTTGAGAAATTTCAGTCCAGCTCTTGCCCAATGCTAATAGATCCAGCATGCGTGCTTCTTTTGCTGAAATGTCATCTCGCAAAAATACATGACGCATCTGGGCTGCAACAATAATTACATCACCGCGAATGGCCATCTTCAATTCGGACAACATAGAAGGCACATCGGCAATTCTTGCGCGCTTACACAGGTAACCGTCGCAGCCGGCTGCGAGGGCGCGTTCTCCATCGGCAGCTGCTTTGGAGTTAGTCAAAACAATTACGGTCTTGTAGAAATTGTAGACGTGTCGTAATTGCTCCAATATCTGAATGCCGGCAAGTGAATTCACAGTTCTATCACCAGACGATTTCGGTAATTGCAGATCAAGCAACACACAATCGCACTGAGCTAACTTAGGTGACTTGATGTAATCGATTGCTTCTTCATAGGAGCTAATCAAATCAACAACTTCCAGATCGGGATCTTGCTCGATTGCGCGGCGCAAGATCAGGGCGAAGTCTTCGTCATCTTCAACAATCAAAATTCTAGTCATTGTTGACCCCATTATTACCGCTGGATGTTGTTTCCTCGACAGCCGGCATTGTAATTGTAAAAGACGTGCCTTTCCCTACAATACTTTCCACCGTTATCGTGCCGCCTATCTTCTCGATCAAGGTTTTGACGATATCAAGACCAAGCCCTTGTCCATCTTTCTTTTCCGGATTGACCCTGTATCCGGCTTCAAATATATGCGCAAGATGTTCTTTGTCGATGCCCTTTCCGTTATCTGCCACTATGACGTGATGTTTGCCGCCAAGAGAATCCATTTGCACATTTACATTTGTGCCGGGCGGGTTGTGTTTGAGTGCGTTACGCACAATATTGTCGATTACGCGAATCAATTCCAATTTGTTTGCTTTGACCAATAGCTTGTCTTGAGGAAGTGTCCATTCCAATTTTGAACCTTGCAAATTTGCAAGCGGTGTTTGCAGATCAAGTGTGTCGGCCACAGTGTCACCTAAGTTACACACTTGTGTGTCATTTGATTCAAGAGGCGTTTCGTAATCATAAGACTGCACGAGTTGATCAATTAACTCACAAAGCTTATCGGAGTTTTTTACCAATCTCGCAATTTTCTCCGGAGCATTTTTCGTCTCCGTTCCGTCTTCTTGTAATTCAGAGAGAGTCCAGTTGAGTACACTAACTGGTGCATTTAAGTCGTGATTTATCCTGCGCACGAATTCTTTTCGTCTCTGTCTATCCATTAAGACTTCTCTGGATTGAGCTTCCGCTTCTTGTCGTTTTAGGTCAGCTTCATATCTCTGTTTGGCCAATTCCAGTTTGTCCTCAGTTGCCTGCACTCTTGTGTGAAAGGCGTCTTCTCTTTCACGTTCTCTTTCCCACATTAACGCTGCCACTGCGCCAAAGCCAAGTGATACCGTCGGCACAAACACAGGAACGATCAAATGTCCGTAGACGAACAGAAGACAGGCGAGTAAATAGGAGCACAAGACAATGAAAATTATGAACGCTAAATCGGCAAACAAGCGTTGTGTTCGTGAAACAGCTAAATTGCTAAAGTACTTATCGGAAGTTCTTTGTCCAGACTTCCAGAGTATCCATAAAACTGCTCCGCCAAAAGATGTTGCAAGTAAGTAGAGTAATCCTTCATAGCCACTAAATCTCGTAAACCAGCTTCTGCGAGCAATTGTCTCCAATGAATGAACTAAAATTTCTGAACCGCTCATTTCATTGAGTCCGGAATTGGTCAATGGCGTGCTGTAAATATCGGATACACTATCGCCAATAAAAACCACCGCTCCCTTTAGTGTTACGTCGTGATATGTGCTGTCTGGAGTAATCATTTGTTTGCGTTTTTCCGGATCTAGCAAATACGATTGAGGTCGAACCGGATAAAGATCTGAATTGGGTGGTGATCCAAAGTCAATGTCTAATGGATCAGGAAGATTCAGTGGTATTGTTTCTTTGAGATTTTGCAAGGCTTTCAAAACGATTGATTCGTGTGCGTCATTTTGACGAACCTCCAGCTGGCGAATTACCTGATCTTCATCTGGTTTAACGCCGGTTGTACCGGTGTATTTCTTTTCCACGTCTTCGACGCTAACATGTTCGAGTTTAGCTAATTCCTCAAGTATTCCTCCCGGTCTGGTGTGCTCTTCTTTGTTGCCACGGGAGCTGCTACTTCTGTTTATTGTGTGAGCCATAAGCACCGGAACAGGATTCCCATGTTTTCCCGACGAACAGTTGTGAATAGCTTCCGCTAGTTTTTT
>JAKFVJ010000114.1 GCA_021732245.1 Candidatus Obscuribacterales bacterium
CAACTGCAATATGATGTTCACTACCCACTCTGGGTTGTGATGTGTGACTAGCTTCATGAACCAGTCCATGCTCTGCACAGCAAAGTTAGCTTACTTAAATACTCCTAAGCAGAGTAGGTTGGCTGCCACGCCCACGCCAAAGATTAGCTTCTTCTTGTCTGTCGCGTTGTGCAGCAGCTTACCCCACAGCCAATTGAACAGCGTCATCGGCGCGATGAGCAAAATGAAGATGGGCATCCAGGTCATGTAGAAGCCCCAGCTTGCGATAAGCAACATCGGCAGGCGCCATTTGCCTGGCAAGAGCCAGTACAAAAGAACCACTGCTGGCAAGAAAATCAGGTATTGAAAGCTTGTAAAGAGCATGCTGTCACTCGCTTACTTGGGGGGCAGATATATATGAACTGGCAGATGGTAGCATGACCCCTCTTGTCATTCTTGAGATTCAATATATGTAGTTGTCATTCTGAGCCAGAGGCGAAGAATCTCACGCCTTAACAGCCGAGACTCTTCGCTTCACTCAGAGTGACGTGTCCAGCCACCTTAAATGTTTGTCACGAGGACGTTAAGCCAATAGCCTTGGCATAAACCTCAGTTGCCAGTAAGATTTTTCGGATACTTATATTAAAGCTGAACGAGATGTCTTCCAAAGTCGTCACAAAGCCAGTCAGTAAAGAAACTGTTGCTCATGCAAGTGAAAAGCAAGGGCGCAATTTCCTTTCGCCAGTCGTAATTGTCACCGCAATTTTTGTGGTGGCAAACATTGCCTGGTCGTATTTCAATCACGGCATGCCGGATTGGGACGCCGCCGGTCACGTGCTCAATGGCTTTACTTACAAAGACTTGTTGAAGCATCCGCAATTGACCAGTGATTGGATGTACAAATTCCTCTCGGTCAATTACTTGTATCCGCCGGCTGTGTATATCTTGAACGGCGCGGTAAAGTCCGTGTTAGGAATTGCGCCTTGGGTTGATGCAATCGTCAAAGTGTTTTACGAAGCGCTTTTCTGTGTCTCAATCTACGGAATTGCTAAAGGACTTTTGAAAGACAAAGTAGCAGCTGTTGCTGCAGTTGTTATTGCAAACTTTTATCCGGAATGCTCATTCTTGAGCAATATGATCATGTTGGATTTCCCCATGATCACAATGGTGGCATTGAGCTTGTGGGCGCTCATCACATGGCAGTCCAATCCAACCATTAAGAACACAATTCTCCTGGGACTAGCAATCGGATGTGCGTGTATGACCAAGCAACTATCCGGTGCATTCATCATTGTGCCTGCGGGCATTGTCTTCTTGCAGACTCTTATCTCGCGCCGCTTTATAGATGCGGGCAAGTTAATTGGCGCAGGAATTATCCCGGCGGCAATGGCAACGCCGTGGCTTATCGTCACTTATCCTTCGTTGCAAAAACTCGCCGCCTACAACACAAATTCCATCGGCACCCTCACAACAAAAATGAGTTATGGCTGGGTGGTCGGTACTTATTTGGAAGGCTTTCCATATATGATGACGCCTGTGCTTCTGTGCGGGTTCATCGCGTCGTTGTTTATCATCGGTAAAGAGCAACATAAATCGCTGGCAATACTTGCAGCATCTGCAATCGGTGGTGTGTTGTTGATCAGCACACTTAGCTGGGCTTATCCATTAGATCGCTATTCGATGCCTGCGTTGATAGCGCCTGCAATTTATACAGCCGCTGGATTTTCTTACGCCTGGTCACAACGTTCAAAACTGTTTTTACGTCTTGCATATGGTGCGCTTGCCTGCGTTGCTGCACTGCAATATCTACTCTTCAATTTCGCGCCATATCCTGTGCCATCTGGTTCAGTATTAGCTAAAGCCTTGCCATTCATCGGCGTCGGGCTGCGCACATATCACGACGTCGTTATGCCGACCAACCCTGAGCAATATGACTGGGGTCAAATTTGGGTACTCGACCAAATTCGCAAAGTGGACAAGGAATTACCCGTCTACTTACAAGTCATGCCGAATTCCCGTCCATTCAACGTCCACACTCTGGAATATGCCGCCAAACTGGTCAAGAGCCCCGTCATTGCAACCACTGTGCGCCAGTGGTCGGTCACCGGTGACACCCTAGAGTTTTCACCTGAGAAGGCTATGTATTATCATTGGTACCTGATAAAGACAGGAGACCAGGGCAACACCTTCGCCGACGACAAAGCCAGAGTGGCATTCGACCAACTCACCAACTTTGTCCGCACCAGCGGAAAATTCCGCATCATCGGAATGCGTTCACTCCCCGACCATAGCATCTGCTATTTGTATCGCCAAAAATGAGTTCTAACGTATGAAAAAGAACCCGCTACTCTCAATAGTCATTCCGCTGTTCAATGAGCAGTCTACTCTAGAGCGCTTGTTTGTTCGCCTTGCCGAAATTTCGGCTGAGCTTCGTCCAACAAATGTCGAATTTATTTTCGTTGATGATCACTCGGTAGATGGCACATTCGATGTAGCACAAAAGCTTTGTCAGAAGCACGACAACATCAAACTCATTCGTCTTGCGCAAAATTCCGGCAGCCACGCTGCAATTTGCGCAGGCTTGTCCGCAGCATCCGGTGATTGCGCCATCTTCATGGCTGGCGACATGCAAGATCCACCGGAGCTTATTACCGAAATGATTTCCCGCTGGCAAAACGGCGACAAAATCGTCTGGGCCGCACGCACCGTCGTCGAAGGACAAGCTGGACAAGACAAAGCATTCTCGTCACTGTACTGGCTCATCGTGCACTATTTATCCGGCGTGCATCTACCTCAAGGCGGCGTAGATTTCGCATTGATGGATCGCGCCGTAATCAACTTCGTCGTCGAGAGATGGAACAAGCAGACGCCTATTTTCTTGCTCATCGCCGAATCAGGCTTGCGCTCATCAGTCATCTTCTACAAGAAGGCACCACGCGCAGGCGGCAAGTCCGGCTGGACCTTAAAGAAGAAGCTCCGCCTAGCCGTGCAGACGCTCATTTACTCATTCAAGCCACTTCGTCCCTTGCTCTTCATCGGCTTAGAAGGCGTAGCCCCCTTCGAAATCGAACGCCAATTCACCGCGAAGTCACTCTCGGTTAAGTAACTAGATAAAACATATCCAATCTTCCGTCGTCGACACATGGGCGCGGCAAAGTTAACCGATCCACACCGTTAAATAAGTACACCCTTATACCGATAACAGGGCTTTCCAGGCGCCCTTTACGGTAAACTTGTAAGCTCTGGTTTTCCCAGCCAGTTAGGAGTCTCCAGCACTTTGCAACCGCTAATTTCTGTCTTTATTCCTACGCATGCACGGTATCGCAATGGCTTCCTTGAGAAGGCCATTGACTCCATCTTGGCTCAAACCTATTCTCACTTTGAGCTCTTCGTCGTGGACGATTGCTCTGTCGACGGTACACAAGAATATTTGCAGAAGCTAGCACAACGGGACACACGGGTAAAACACATTCGCTTCGATCGCAATGTTGGACTTCCTGCTTTGACTCTCTTTGATGCATATCGCCAGTCCAAGGGCGAGTTCATCGCTTTCAATTTCGATGACACGATTTTGACATCAAACAATTTGGAAACACTTTCCGACAAGCTCATGAAAGATCCGAGCCTGGGCATGGTCTACGGACAAACCGTCATGCACATGCCGGATGGTGATATCACCTATGGACAAGAGCCAAACTACAACGAGCTTGCGAAATTCAACTTCATAGGCAACGCATCGACTATGCTGAGACGCAGTACTATTGAGACAATTGGCTGGTACGATCCACACATTCTTCTCAAGAAAGCTTGTGATTGGGATTTATGGTTACGCATCTTCTCAGCAGTAAAAGTCGCTTATGTTCCTGAGGTACTTTCGGAAGAATTCGGACAAAACTTACCTGATTCATTCCGTCGCGCATATTATTCCTTCGACGAACTGATGTTCCGCTACATGGCTACCGGCCGCAATGCGGCTCTCACGCCATCCGCTTTTTCTGATGACACACAAAAAATCACCGAAGTGTCTTTTTCTATCAGCCAAGAAGAGAAAAAGCATTTGCGTATTGCCTGTCTAGAGCATTTTGTCAGCACAATGGACTTCCAACGCACGGCCGATATCGCAAGCAAATTAATTGCCGAAGGTGACACACACATGCTTCAGCTTTCAGACCGTATGAAAAGTGCAACTGAATCAATTTCTGACACCAGTCGCTTAATGATACTCGGCACGACCTACTACTA
>JAKFVJ010000471.1 GCA_021732245.1 Candidatus Obscuribacterales bacterium
AGCATGTGCAGCCGCAATTACGAGTTGGCAGCACCATATTTTGCTTATCCCGCTCGCAAAATTGAAATTCCATACAAAGTTGCTTCGCTTAAAGGCTACTTGCGCTTACCAGGCAACGAAGAAGAAATTCCTTACGGTTCGCTTCCTGTTGTCGTATTGCTTAACGCGCACAAATCAACTAAAGAAGAATTGCATTACACCGAGCACGCGTTTTTGCGCCAAGGCATTGCAACACTGTCATTCGACTATCCGGGCACCGGTGAAAGTCTTTCCGAGTCTTTCGACTTATTGAATCTTGATTCTTTGTGTAATGCAATTGTGTTATTCATTGCGGAGACAAAAGTCCTCGATGCAAATCGCATAGCTCTCCACGGCGCAAGTATCGGCGGCACTATTGCCTTGAGTTTAGCCGCAAAATTTCACCAACTTTTCAAAGTTTGCGTAAGTCTTTCCGCACCATCAGACGTATTGGTCAACAAACAAGGTCAAAACAAATTGAAGCGTGACCTTTTGTCACATCTTGTGCAAGACGACGAAGATATTTCCAAACTGGCTCAAAAATTCAGTCTGCACTCAATCTTGTCGGACATTACCTGCTCGACCTTAATCATCGGTGGTGGCAAAGACGTATTTGTTCCGTTTGCTGAAACAAAAAATGTATTTGAATTAGTCTCTTGTCAGGACAAGAAGCTGGTTATCTGTTCTAGGGCTAAGCATATATGCTTTGAGATGATGCCATCACTACGATACGAAATCGCCCAGTGGGTACAAGAGCGCATTTAGCACGTTGTCAGAGTGCTTTAAAAATTAGGCTATACTAACTATCTAGTTCTTAGTATTTAGGAAATGAAGAATGGCATTTATCGCCTACTTCCTTTTGTTTTTCATTCTTACTACAGCGCCTTCATTCTGCATGCAGGTCGGTGCAGGCATGCCTGCGGTAAAAACTGATTCTGATTCGGCAGTGCAACTACGCCCAGCACTAACGCCTTCACCAAGCCTACAAGTGACTCCGGATTCAGCATTGAAAGCTAATCCTCAGTCGACAACCAGCAACGAAACAATGACAGACAAAGGTATTGTTTTACCGTCTGTAGATTTGCCATCACCGTCGTCATTGCCGACAACAGACGCATTGCAACCGACTACTTCCGGCAATGCCACTGCGCAACCCGTATTGAAAGGCAGCGCAGTCAAGACCGTAACGATAAGTCAGGCTCTCAATGACGCGCTTATGAATAATCCAAGAACAGAAGCAATACGAAAACAACTTGGAATAACCAAATCAGCATACTGGCAGGCACTAACTTTTCCCAATCCAAGTTTGGTCTTAATCAATGGCTACGGTAGCTTGAGCTTCCAGCAAGCGGTCAATGTTCCAATTGAGCCACCATGGAAAGTACTTTTCAGATTGCTCATCGCTAAGCGTCAGGTGGCGCAAACAAAATTGGAAATTGCTCGTGATCTCTGGAAGTTTCGTGCCGACATTCGCCGCAGCTTCACCGAGCTTGCCCTTGCTCAAGAAACAGCAGAAACACTTTCTGATCTTTCTCAGTTAGCTGAAAAACTTTTGGATGTTGCACAAAAACGTTTCAATGCCGGTGACGTACCAGAGCTGGATGTTCTCAAAGCGCGCCTGGCTACTTCACAAGCCAACATCGAATTGCGACAAGGCAACATGCGCACCACAAGAGCCGGGCAACAACTTAACGTGGTTATGGCGAGTCCTCTCGAAAATAGCATTAGCGTTCCGCGCTTACCGCTGTTTAGATTGAAAGTGAGCAAAGATCGCGCAGAAGAATTATCTACTGCTGAAAGAAATGATTTACTGCCGGACTTTTCAAAACCAGTTCCACCGCTTACTGAATTCATCACCATCGCGCAGACCAATCGCTTGGAACTGAAAATCATCAACAAGCAGATTAACGTAGCCAGCGCACAGCTAAAGGCAGCATTCGGCAATATCATTCCAACACCCGAATTCATGTGGGGTCGTGACTTTTCAGGCAACCCGCCAGTCCCTGAAACCGGACCCGATTCCACCGTCGGACTGTTATTCAACGTGTTAGTCCAATTGCCGGTTCTAGATTTTCAACAGGGACAAATTACTCAATTACGGGCAACAATTAAACAATTGAGAGCTCAGCTTCAAGGACAGAAAAATATCGTCACCGGGGAAGTTTCATCCGCATACAACAATCTGATCACAGCCAGACAACGTATTCTTGAGTATCAGGAACACGTTCTCTTCGACTCATACGAAGTGGCTCGTCTGGCAAGACGCAGTTACGAAGTAGGACAATCAGACATCACCGCTACGCTGACTGCACAACAAGCTAACGTTGCCGTACGTAGAGATTATCTAAACGCGATCATGGATTATCAATTAGCTTTCACCGATCTCGAACAATCAATTGGCGTGCCGCTTCAATAATTCTAGATCTTCTCTTCATCAGGCTGGTTGAATAGCTCATACAAGGCCGGCAGGACAACCAGCGTCAATATCGTAGCTGATATCAATCCCCCAAGCACGACAGTAGCTAATGGTCTTTGTATTTCAGCGCCGGTGCCGCTGGATAACACTTTGGGCACTAGACCCATAATTGCCACCAACGCTGTCATCAATACCGGTCTCAACCTGACGTGCGCGCCATCCAAAACAGCTTCTTGCACTGGGTAACCATGTTTCTGCAATTGCATAATATAGCTAACCAGAATCACACCGTTTTGCACGGAGACGCCAAAGAGGGCTATAAATCCAATAATTGCCGGCACAGACAAGACCTGACGAGTAATAAAAAGCGCGAGGATACCACCAATAAGTGAAAACGGCACAACAAGCATAATCAGTCCGGCATTCTTCAGAGAATTGAAAGTTACAAATAGAAGAATGAAGATGAGCAAAAGCACAACCGGAACCACAATGCACAAACGAGCCATAGCGCGTTGTTGGTTTTCGAACTGCCCACCCCAAACGATGTGATATCCCTTGGGCAATTGAATTTCCTTATTAACCTTAGCCTGTGCCTCAGCAACAAAACTTCCCAAATCGCGTCCGCGCACATTTGCCAGCACAGCCGTTCTGCGCTGTCCATCTTCACGATTAAGCATTACCAAACCACGATCCAATTCAAAATCAGCCAGCTGCTTGAGCGGAATCTTACCACCGTCTGGGGTCGTAATCAGTATATTCTGAATGTCTTCCATGTTTTCGCGATAATCATATGGAAAGCGCACCAACAATCCAAATCTCTTTGTCCCTTCAACGACTTGCGTTACAACTTCACCGGCAATCGCCGTCTCAATCATTGTTTGAATGTCAGACACATTGATGCCATGCCTGGCAATCTCATCTCGCTTGATTTTGATATTAAGTTGAGGCAAACCAAGAATATGTTCTCGCTGCATATCAGCAGCACCTTTAACACCCGAGACGACCCTTTGCACTTTGCCGGCCAGACTATCGATGGTGTAAATATCGTCACCGAAAATCTTGATGCCCAAATCAGCCTTGATGCCGGCAATCAAGTCATCGATCATGTCGGCAATAGGCTGCGAGAAGCTATAAACAAGTCCAGGTATCTTGTCCAGTTGCGCCGCCATTTTGTTGATCAATTCTTCTTTGGTATGCGCTGTCTTCCACTCCGACTTCGGCTTAAGACCAACAGACACGTCAGCGTTGTCCACGCCATCAAGATCAGATCCCATCCCAGATCGACCAATTTTAGAGACCACCTCTGTAACCTCGGGAAAATTCTTGATCATCTTCTCGACAATAGCGGCAATACGACGCGATTCAGTATGAGAGACGCTGGCGGACAATTTGGTTCTAAGTAGAATCGGACCCTCGTCCAATGTTGGCACGAATTCAGAACCTAAAAGCGGTACCAGCAACAGACTGCCGGCAAGCACCAGTACGGAAATACCCATCGTCATTTGTGGGTTATTCAATGCGGCCTTTAAGATTGGCGTGTAATGACGCTTGGCAAAAGTTAAAACTGGGCTTTCACGTTCAACCAAAGGCTTTTTCATTGCCCAGAAACACAGGACTGGAATAATCGTCAAAGAAACAATCAAAGCGCCGGAAATAGCATAAATGAAGGAAAGTGCCAGTGGATGGAACATCTTTCCTTCCACACCTTCGAGCGTAAATAGTGGGATATACACTGAAATAATTATGCCGATAGCAAAGAAAATTGGTCGGCCAACTTC
>JAKFVJ010000103.1 GCA_021732245.1 Candidatus Obscuribacterales bacterium
AAGCCGCACAGAAAAGCGCCGCCGACGGAATTGTGGTGCGACTCTAATCGCCACTGCCTTCGTAGGGGCGTATGCAATGCGCCCCTACAATGAATCCCGTCGAAGAACTTTTAGACGAACGCGGCCGCCGTCTCCCCTCATCGGTTGCTCATCCATGCCTGCGCCCCACACTAGGCATAGATCGTAGCCGTTGGTGACAGCGACTACCGTACCTGGTTTAGCCGTCCAGGTGGAGCAAGGGTGCATACTAAGCTTGTCCACAATACTTTCATTCAGGCTTGGATCGAAAACAATTTGCGCGCGGCTCACTTCCGGTTGCTCATAGTTATCTAAAAGATCAAGATGCGCCTGAACCTTCGGTGCTTCCTTTCCACTATATGGGTTTTTGGGCAGAACAGCACTCAACTCCAATGCCATGCCTGCAATATCATCACCGGTATCTGGAAAGTGTCCCTGACTCTGGGCAAACTCTCGGAGTGTTTCAGCTACTGTTTCAATATCATCTACTAACTGCTGATCAGCCTTAACAGTAGCAGCAAGTATGTCTTTGTACAGAGCAGCATAATTTTGACTTGCATGTTTAGCGATCGCTGCACTGCTAAATATCAAGAGCGCTAGCGCAACGACAACAAATTTGAATTGGTAATAATTGAAACAACTAAACATCGCCTCAATTATAGGAGTTAATTGTGACGCGGACCATTGCTGACTGTGCAGCAAGTGTCTTCTAGTTCGGCAAGCCATGGCTCGGGCACTTCAACTGACGGCTTACCTTCTAACAGTGCGAGCTCTTTCAAATCCCACAGGTACTCAAAAAGACCTGGCGTAATCATCGTCTCCGGACGGCGCTGCATGGTTCTGTAGATACCGTTAAGGCGCTCTTTTAAGGTGTTGGTCGATACAGATGCCAACTTTAGATCTTCCTGATTGCCGAATTTAGCGCTGCCCATTAGCGGCCTCCTTGGGGGACGTAAAGTTCTTATTCCCCATTTGCATTACCACCCAACCTTGACAACATTAACGTTTCCAACTCGATACATGATGTCAAGATTGGAATTTATTTAGCAAAAAACACGCGTCATTGTGACGCGTGTAACAAGAATGAAAAAAATCAGAGTTTTAGGCGCGGCGCTTACGAGCTGCTTCGGCCTTGCGCTTGCGCTTTACGCTCGGCTTTTCATAGCGTTCGCGGCGCTTAATTTCAGACAAGATGCCAGCTTTCTGGATCTTCTTCTTGAAACGCTTCAGCGCTGTTTCTATGCTTTCGCCTTCTGCGACTCTAACCTCGGACAAGGGAACCTCCCCCTAAGAAAACTTAGACAGTACAAATCTTCTCGAAAAACTCGAAGTCAAAGGATCTTAGCATCTATATCGCGTCTTTTGTAGATCTGAGGAATGTATTCACTTTTTGGAAGCGGGCGCATGCAATGCGCCCCTACGAAGGACGCAAGGTTCGCATTGCCGACAAACGGGCGATTACCCGTGGCCGTGGTCGTGGGTGGCGGCGGCTTGGGAGATGAGCTCTTGGCTCAATTGCACCGGTACAGGCGACAGGTGATCGAATTGCCAGGTGTAATAGCCGAGCCCGTGGCTGAGCGTTCGCAATTCAATTATGTAGTCCCACAGCTCGCCTTGCGGCACATGCGCGGAGACTTCATCCCAACCGGCACGTGTCTCACTTGGGCCGTATCCCAAAATATGCCCGCGGCGACCGGTGATTTGACTGAGGACGCCTGATGTGTGAGCTGACGGCACAATGACTTTCACCTCGGCAATTGGCTCGAGAATAATCGGGTGTGATTTTTGCAAGCCCTCACGCATGGCAATAATTGCAGCCATCTTGAAAGACATTTCATCGCTGTCCACATCGTGGAATGAACCATCAAATAGATTCACAGAAATATCTACTACAGGGAAATTAGCGAGCGGTCCGCGCTGAAGCGCCTCCATCACTCCCTTTTCAACGCCGGGAATGTACTGCCTCGGTATAGCACCACCAACAATGGACTCACTGAATTTGACACCACTGCTTCTTTCCTGAGGCTCCAAACGCAAATAGACTTCACCAAATTGTCCACGCCCACCGCTTTGCTTTTTATGACGCCCGTGCGCTTCTACTTTGCTTTGAATGGTTTCTTTATAAGCAATCAAGGGACGTTTTGACTCAAGCTCCAAATGATACTTACGCTCAAGTCGCTGCCTAGTCAACGTTAGATGCACTTCTCCTTGACCATAGATACAGTACTCATTTGTGTCAGGATCACGATCAACTTTTATGGTTGGATCTTCCTCAATAATTTTTGCCAGCAATGTAGAAAGCTTCGCTTCATCGCCATGCGTTTTTGGAGTTATCGCAAGCGAATACAAAGGCAGAGGCGACGGTGGCGCAAACATCACCGTTGAATCCTTGCCGGCAACGATGGTATCGCCCGTGTGCGCTGTCTCCAGCCTGGCAATCGCCACTATCGAACCCGCCGAAGCGGAAGGCATTGTTTCCTGTTTTTTCCCAAGCAACCAATACAACCCACCAATGCGTTCTTCCTTGGCGCCCGGTCGAGAAGAATCAATAAGATGCGCATCGCCGGTGATAGTCCCCGAAATAACGCGTGTCAGCGACAACTTGCCGAATTGTGGATGAATGTAAGTCTTAATCACTTGTGCAACGACAGGACCATTCTCCGATACTGCTATCGCCTTGCCATTCTTGTCTTTATACTGGCGCTCAGCAGGCGACGGGCAAACATCAACAAGTGTATCGAGTAGTGCAAATACACCGGCATCCGTATGCGCTGACCCAACAAGAATAGGCACACACATACCCTCTCGCACTGCTTTTTTCAGATCTTTTTGCAGAAGATCAACAGGAGGCTCTTTGCCATCCATGACCAATTCCAAAACAGCATCATCCGTATCCGCTAAATTCTCGATGAGTTTCTCATGGGCATTTTCTACTTCCGAAATTAGCGCGTCAGGAGCCGGCATTTTTTCTACTTTGCCTTGTGCACCGAATTTATAAGCTTCCATTTTCAACACATCTTCGTAGCCCGTAATGCCCGATGCATCTAAAATCGGATATTCCAAAGCCGTCATTGGATGCAGTGTCTTAACACCCGTCATCGCATTCAAGGCTTCCAGTGTCTCGTGAAAATCAATGTCCGGTTTGTCCATCTTATTTACAAAGACTAGACAAGCAAGCCCAAGCTCTTCAGCAAAATGCAAAAGAGAATCCATTTGAATTAGCTTCTGCGGATCAGGCTCGACCACAAATACAGCGGTATCACAGCCAAGCAAAGCTAGTTTGGCTTCCTCAACAAAATCAACAAAGCCCGGACAATCAAGTACATTGAATGTGATGTCCTTATAAGTGAATCGAGCAAATGATGTTGAGGTAGAAATTTGTCTGGCAATTGCTTCCGGCTCATGATCCATCGTCATGGTGCCATCAGCAATTTTGCCTCGACGCGTGATGGCACCGGTAGAGTGAAGACTTGCCTCTATCAAACTCGTCTTGCCGGCATGATTCGGTCCGACAAAAGCAACATTGCGTGTATGCGTAAGAGAATTAGTCATCGGATACTCCCTTCTGCAATTTGGTTATAACTTGACTGTTGGCAAGCCTATTCGGAATCGTCTTTAGACTCTTCCTCGGTTTCCACTGGCGCAGCCTGTCCTGGTTGTGGGTTTTCTTCTTTGAATACCGGCTGATTGAATACTTTTACAAAATGCTTGCGCAGTCTATGGATCCCCGGAAAGCTATAACCTCTGTCCCGATCAAATACGATAAGCGGTCTAACCGCTCTGGATTTGCCGTTTTTATCAACAACATGGTCCTGCCCAAGAGTCAGCAGGCTATTAACGGACTTGGTGCCTTCCCATCCCAAAAGGTCAGCGCCACTGGCCAAGCAGCCCAGACCAAGAAATAGAAACAAGGGTCCAAGCAGAATGTGCACCCACCACTGATGGGTGGTCTTAACCGGCGAGCGCGGGGACGACGGCAAATGGAGAAATAAAGGCGAGACAAGAGAAATTGGCAAAAAACCATGCCAATAGCGGGTGCGACCCCAAAAGGTGGCTAAAACCGACTTGTAGATAAAAGATCCGCCCAAAGCCAGCAGCAACCATGGCAAAACCGTCAATACGACGGGATTCATTTGAGAAATAAAACCTGCGGTCTCTGGGGGCATTAGTTAAAACCTTGTCAAAAGATGTT
>JAKFVJ010000233.1 GCA_021732245.1 Candidatus Obscuribacterales bacterium
TCTGATGGTGACTTTTAAATTTTGAGTTATTCTCAAAAGTAGTGTTTTGATAAATTGAAAAAGGTGGCGTATTCTTTCAATCGCTAAACAGAAAGGAGATACGCCAATGAAAAAAGATACAGCAATCGAGTTCAAGAAGCCAGATGTCTTAGTTGAAGATCCTCTCACGGATATATTGCGTCAAGGAGCCAGACAGCTGTTGGCTCAGGCGCTGGAAGTTGAGATAGAATCATTCATGAATCAATACGCCCAAATACGAGACACCGCCGGCAAACGCCAAGTTGTGCGAAATGGATATGGACCGGAGAGAAAGATCCAGACGGGAATCGGCGATGTCAAAGTGCGAGCGCCCAAAGTTACCGACCGCAGAAAAACCGGTGAAGAAAAGATCCGATTTGTTTCAAAGATACTGCCACCATATCTGAGGCGGACAAAAAGCATGGAAGAGCTATTGCCTTGGCTGTATTTGAAGGGACTTTCTACAGGCGATTTCAGCGAGGCGTTGACTACGCTTGTTGGTAAAAATGCTCCTGGACTGTCCGCTTCGACAATCAGCCGCCTGAAAGAGATCTGGTCGGAAGAGCTAAAAGAATGGCAGCAAAGGTCACTCAAGAGCAAGGAGTATGTATATCTTTGGGTTGATGGAATTCATTTCGGAGCTCGAATGGAAGACGCCAGTCAGTGCATGCTCGTCATTATTGCAGCTACAAAACATGGGCAAAAAGAGCTTCTTGGAATTGTAGACGGATATCGAGAAAGCGAGCAGTCTTGGCTAGAACTCCTTAATGACTTAAAAAGACGCGGGTTAGAAATAGCACCAAAGTTAGCTGTTGGAGATGGAGCACTCGGTTTCTGGAAAGCATTGTCGAAAGTATTTGGTGAGACAAAGCGCCAAAGGTGTTGGATGCACAAGACCGGCAACATTTTGGACAAATTACCTAAGCATGCTCAAGCGCGTGCTAAAGACAACATTCATCAAATCTGGATGGCGGAAACAAAAGAGGAAGCCGAGAAAGCTTTTGACCATTTTGTTGAAAGTTACGAAGCTAAATATCCGAAAGCCGCAGAGTGCCTAACAAAAGACAGAGATGTTTTACTGACATTTTATGACTTTCCAGCTGAACACTGGATCCATCTGAGAACGACAAATCCGATTGAATCAACATTTGCCACTGTCCGATTGAGAACAACAAAAACTCGCGGAATGCTGACGAGAGATACAATGCTTACAATGGTGTTCAAACTCTCTCTAACAGCTCAAAAACGCTGGCGCCGACTAAACCGTCCAGAACTGCTTGGTGAGCTGATAGAGGGAGTCAGGTTTAAAGATGGTATCAAACAAGAAAAAGAAGCCGCCTAAGAAAATGTCAGAACACTACATTTGACAAAATCTCCCAATTACCGAAGAACAGTGTCGTGACATGCTTGAAGTCGCAGATGACCGCTCTGGTACTGGCTCCTTCATCATCTCATCGCAATTACCTGTAAAAGACTGGTATCAAACTTTTGCAAATGCAACTTTAGCCGATGCAATTCTTGACCGCGTGGTACATGGATCTTACCGGATTGATTTGAGTGGTCCGACTCTCCGGGATCCAAAAAACAAAGAAAAACAATGACCACATTAGGAGACCTTCTTGGCAAATGGCCAAATTAAATGCGACAAGGTGGCCAAAAACATGCGATTAAGCGGCCAAATTGAAATGCGATTCCCCGCCCAAATTCATGCGATTACGCAAACAGACCTGTACCAGGCAGAGTATTCAAAGAAAGGAACTCATTATTCACTCTGATAGAGGTTCGTCGATGAAATCGCAGACAGTGGCAGAACTTTTAGATTTTTTAGATGTAAAAGCATCTTTCAATAGGCCGCATGTGAGCAACGACAATCCATATTCAGAGAGCCATTTTAAAACGATGAAGTATGGACCAAACTTTCCAGAAAGATTTGGCAGCATACAAGATGCAAGAGTTTTTCTAAATGACTTTTTCAATTTCTACAACAATGAGCATTATCATTCCGGAATAGCTTATTTGACGCCGGCCATGATTCATTACGGAGAAACGCACCAGGTGCTAGAGAATCGTCAACTTGTGCTGTTGACGGCATACGAAAACCATCCGGAACGATTTGTAAACGGCGTTCCAATGCCGGCAGCACCACCAAAAGAAGTATGGATCAATCCTCCTAAAAAAGTGGAAGAAAGAGAAGATTTAAGTGTCACCATATCTAGTATCACGACCGCGCCCTGCGTCCGATAGTATTGATTATGCTTCGCGCTGTTTACTGGAAAACGTCCACTCCATGGGCTTTTTCCAGTAAACACTCACAAAATTTGACTTTTGGGGTAGGCATGACAACGTCTAGTTCAAAAAAGTCACTTCACTAAATTATTTCGGAAAAGTGTCTCAAAGTTGTTGACACATTCCGGTCGCTCTGAATGATACGAACATTTAGGGCGACCGTCTTTCTTTTTAATTTACCCTAAAACATTTTTGCGTACTAGTACCCTATTGTTTTGCCAATTCTATCTTGCATAGACCCTGTAAGATCCCACTTGCCACAAGGGTCTTGCTATTCGGGATACTACAGAATCCTGTAAATTGATTTACCACTATTGGCGGTATCGTCCGAAACGCTGCCCTGGAGATCTTTTTGGGGTTTTTCGGAAAGTACTTGATTAATTATCGCTTAGTGTTTTTTACCCTGGCGATACTTAACTACATTCTCAAAATCCACGCCGCCAAATGGATAGCCTGCTTTTATTCGCAACTCGATGAAATAAACCATATAGGCTTCCATTTCTTGTTCTGCGAAACAAATTATGCTCTGCGAGGCATTACAGCTTTTAGTCTCTTGCTCACTATTCATTATGTGGTAAATGGTCCGTTATTATTGTTAGCGACTCCCGGCTGCCAGCTTGGAGTTTGGCTGCCAATTCCTAAAATGTCGTATAACGCCTGCATTGTTGCGCCAGTGTCCATACCCCAACTATTTTGAAGGCTAGAGCCAGTCTGTTGTTGATTTCCGGTATTCATGGCATTATTCCCCACCGGAGTAAACGCATATTTAGCAGCGGTGTCTAAAGCGTTGAGCGAATTAGATACAGCATTTTGTCCTGACTGAGCGGTAAGGTTCAGATTCAATTCCTGCATTGCAGAACTTATAGCTGGACTACCAGCCCCATGTTGAGCGGCTAAGAGTGGCACTTGATATTTATTGAAGTTGAACATTGCCGCATCATAAACAGACTGAGGCAATCCAAAGCTTGGATTTATATTGCCTTGCAAAATTTGAGAGCCTTGATTTAAAGCCTGTCCTTGCAAGGCTTGCTGAGCGCCCGTATAAACATTTGCTTGCTGTTGATTTTGCTGTGTCTGTTGTTGTTGCTGCTCAGTGCGCTGAGTTTGGTCAATGACTGGTAATGCTCCAGTTCCAGTTATGCTGCCGTATACCATCTTATGCCACCGTCCTTAGTATTACCACCTATGTCACACCAGTAAAGATCGAACTATTGGAAGTTGAAACTTGATTGACGCATACTCTTCTAATAATTCTTTTAGTCGCTTCCGATACCAACTGCCACCTATCTCGGCTCGCAATCGCGCCTCATACAATTCGGGCTCCATCCCCCATAGCGCCAAGTCAATAAGTTTTAAATATTTTGCCCTTGCAGTCTCGTCCTGCTCTAAGAGTTCTGCAAATTTCAATCGAACCGAATATCGTTCTTCTCGCAATTCAATAAAGCGAATTAGAAACAAAGAAAGATCCCCGCCACAGCGTCTTAAGTCTTCAAGCATGACATCGAGAGATGGTAAGAGATACTCGTCGCTGTCATTTTCTTCTGTGCCTGGTGGGATGTAATCTTGCACTGACATGTCTTCTTTACTCCTATATCTGTTTAGCAAACCATTCTCTTTGTGCTTGTGTTGGCAGTTGGTGCATCATCCCATTTACTCATTGGCTCATTCCAACCTTCTTAGCAAAGTAAGCCATCTGCTCCATGGTTGGAGGAGCACCATTATTTTTCTGAGTCACAGCAGCCGCAAAATCGCTGTACTCAGGATGAGCTTTTATAGCTTCCGGATTTATGGCGGGCGGTGGTGCGTAAAAGCCATTCTGATTAGGCTGTGATATGGCATGGTCTTTTAGATATTTACGAGCATCTACAACTTGCTGAGGAATACTTATAATGAGAGGTC
>JAKFVJ010000470.1 GCA_021732245.1 Candidatus Obscuribacterales bacterium
GTGTCATCAAAACAGCTTCCAGAGGATCAATTGAAGTGCCTCCGGTATACCCTCAAATAGCAGTTGAACTTATCAAAAAGGCTAATATCCGAGGCAATATTGCCACTGCTTATAATGACGGAGAGTACATAATTTTTCACTTGGGACCTGGATGCAAAGTTTCGCTGGATGGCAGAAGGGAAACGGTTTATCCGGATAAGGTGTATCTGGAAAACTTGGCATTTCAAGAGGGAATTGGTCAATGGGACTTTCTGCTGACAGGATATCCGACTGATTTGGTGCTTGCCGGAAAAGATGCAGCCGTTTTTAATTTGATGAGGTTGTATCCGAATTGGCATTTAGTATACGAAGACAATCAGTATGGCTTGTTTGCCAAGGCAAACTCCCAGCAAGAGGCCAAGCTGTTGGCGTCCAAAAAGGAACTTCCAGCCAGGAAAGAATTTTTTCCTTAACGAATCAGTGAAGTCTACGCTGGTATCCAGAACCGCTGCACAATGTCACAAGTTAACGCGCGAGACCCTTCGCATTGCTCAGGGTGACAATTCTAAGATGTGGTTCGTTGTTGTATACTAGTAGATGTAGTAATAATGACATCAAAAAAAACTGGAAGGCAAGCTACCTAAGGCGAAGACATTTGTCCTTCGCCTTGGTCGCTAGCTCTTCTGAGTTTATGGCACGACGTAATACTTGTCTTCACATTGTTGGTTACCGCCTCGCGGACCTCCTCCGTTACGGCATTCTCGTCGGACGACGTGAGACGGGCAGCCGGAGAAAGTAATTTCCGTATTGGAACCGGATATCTTTTTGAAAGTACCGAATCCCCATACATTGTGTGACAGATCCGAGTCGACAAAGAAGTCACCGTTGAAAGTTTCCCCTTTGTCCGATTTCCAGGACTTATCTGATTCGCGCAACCAAAGCGTGCCATCGCGATCCAGCACTTTCACAAGTTTGTCATCAGTAAACGGGCTGTCGTCTTTCTGATACCAAAACCTGCGCGAGGTACCGTTCGGATAGTGCACCGCTGTGACAGTCGCGTCGCTTTCGCATTCAAGGTCACAGCCGGTGGCGTGCCATATGTAACTCATTTTGGATTGTTCTTTCTCAAGAGCGCCATAACCTACTGATGAGGAAAGTTCAGAGTAGTCATAGAATTTGGCGTCGGTCTTTTGGTTGTCTGAAGTGACCCAATTGTCGCCGTCTTTTCTGTATTCCTGACCGGTCGGCTCTTGGCACCATTTTAACGAAGACCTGAAGTTGGAGTAGCTGTAATCAAATTGGCTGAGTGAGCTATTCGGTCGTTCAGATATCAATGCCTTGTGAGCCTTCGTGTCGTAAGTGACCGTATTGTTGGTTGGACTGACTGCATCGGAAAGATTTGCTTCGTTTGCTGAACGCTTGATGGTGGCAAAGTTCAAACCGGAGTTTATCTCGTATTCTGTAAACGAGTAATCCCCTTTGAATTCTTTGCCGTCATCCGATGTCCAGCCACCTGATCCCTTCTGCCAATTTCTGCCTGAAGGATCGGTTAAAGCGATGGGCTTGTGCTTATGAGGTTCGCCTGTTTTCTTTGCGTCACTTTCGTCGTAGCTGAATTTCCAGCTGTCGCCGGTAGCTGTGCTAATTTGGCTAACCGAGCCGTTATTATTTGCGTAGACAACATAGCCCGACGGATGAATGAGCATGACAATGGTGTCGTCACGAAGTCGTTTGAGTACTGTCTCAAAGCGATAGTCTCCGTAAATATCCTTGGCTAGATCGTAATCGCCTGTCCATGTTTCACCTGTTGAGGCTGTCCACTGATGCTTTTTCTCATCAGTGAGAATCCATGTCTTGCCTTGCGGCTCAACGACTTTGCTCATGATGAAGTAATAGCTTTTCCAAATTATTCCGGTTTCTTTTCTTGTGTAACCGAATTCCCACAATTGTCCGTCGGGGCGTTTGAGCGCCAGCAGATTGTCGTGGTTGTCCAGGAGGCTGGAGCCAGGCTCAAGTCCATCGGTGGCCATTTGCAATTGTGCCGGAGTCATGGTCGGTTCTATGGGTATCGAGTTGAGATAAAACAGGAGACCGAGGAGACCAAAAAAGATCAACAGGTCTCGTTTGAAATTAGATGAAGAGTGCATAATGACCTCCAGTAGGACTAAGATTCCAAATTGCCACAAGAAAAATCCCAAAGGCTTCGCGCCTCCGGGGTTTTTCTTGTAGTCGTTGATTAATGCTGCTTTTGAGCTATTTCACTTGCTAGTGGTGATATGTATATCTATGTCCAAACTAGCAAATTGACACAGGTAAATTACAGGTATTTCGCTCTAGGTTATAGGAAATTCGTCTAGTAGGTGCAGCGGCAAAGCTAGGCTGCGTAACCCATTCGGGACTCTAGCGCAGCTCTGCGAATCAATTGTGTCTACTGGCGCACGAGAATGACAGAGTGGTCATCTTCAAAGACGACTTTCCAGTGTGGATCTTGTCTCAGTTGGACAACTAGTTTTTCCTGGGGGCGCATGAATACCCAAGCAATATTTCTCTCAATTAGCTTGCTTGCGAAATCGTTTTCGCATTTAGCTAGTCGATAGTATTCGTCGACGAGCTTACTGCCGTACATGTCGAATCGTGTGTCAATGAACACTTTTGGAACCGGATTCATGTGCAGGATCATTACGTTGCCGAATTGTGGATCGTTTAATAGATTGCCTGCTGGTAGATTTGTTTGTAAATAGTCTAGGGCCTTCATTGGTGGATTGAAGGCGGCACTTCCCTGGGGAATGGCAAGTTTTATTGTGTCTCGTGTGCTTGTCCAATAGACTCCTGCTGCCACACTTACGATCATCAGCATTGGATAAACGAGAAAATTTACTTTCGATCGCATTGGCTTAGACATGGCAATAAACTGAATAATCGTCATGCATTCAATAAGCGCGGAAAAAGGTATGAGTCGGCGGCAAAAAATGCCGGCAGCGACGGAGAGAACAAACAAGGCAACTGGGAAAACACCTAGGGCTCTCTTGTCCGCTTTTATTGAACGTGCGAGTGCAAATATGCCGAGTACGGCAAGTCCTATGTAAGGTAAAAATGTCGGTGTCGCTAACTCGTGAATGGTTAGCGGTTGCAACTCTACTATGTGCTTGTTGAAATTAGGGAAGAATAAGTCGGGTAGATAGCGCCACAGATTGACACCATATGGATTAACAAGACTGGCCGCAATCGATGCCGCCAGGCATGTGAACACGGTAGGGGCTTGGTTGGATGCAGATTTTGGTAGGGAAATAGCAACGCAAACTGCTTGTACTAACAAAAGTGCAATGCCTAAAACAAATCCGCTGTGCAAATTGCACCACAGAACCATAAGTAAGAATGTTGCCAGCACGTGTTTCCAGCTGATGGTCGATTTATTCAATGCAGCAAGATCAAAGGAGATTGCCAAATACAGGGACATAAACAAGTACGACCAGATTTCCGGACGGGCAAGAAAATGGAAACTTGCGGCGAAGGTAGCAAACAGTACGGAAACATAAGATAGCCAGGTCAATCTGCCTAATAAGTATGCTCGGCAGATAGGCAAAATAATGAATGCCAGAGATAACACTTCCGCTGCCAGACAAAGCAGCGCAAATATGCCGCCAGCTTTATAAGTCGCATAAAAGATAAGATTTGACAGCCATTGATACATGACAAAGTCGTGTCCTGCTTGTACTGCATCGAAGGTGTAGGAAAAAGGATCAACGCGTACAATTGCGCCTGCCTCAAAAATGAGTTTGCCTAGAGCCAACTGCCAACACGTATCAGGGTCATGTAAGGAAACGCCGGCTACAAAGCAGCCGGCTATAAAAGAGAGAAGAAGGACAAAAAAGAAAATCATGAAAACAAAGCGTAAAATAGTAAAGCGATATCTAGTTCTGACTTTATAGGCACAATTGCTGCTTGTCAATCAGGAGAGATTGAGGATGATGGTTTGATGCGGCTCAAAGCATTTAGGTCTATAGACATTCTTTACGCTGCCCTTGCCATAGTCTGGTCAGTCGGACTTATTCTGTATGTCTTTAGGCTCGCATTAACTGCGGAGTTTTTTGAGCAAGTCCACGCTCACGGAACGTTCTTTATCGATTTCGTCAAATATTATGTGTTGGGCAAAATTATTTGGGCCGGTCAAGCTAGTGGCATCTACAGCCCAAGTGTTCAGTTGGACTTCTACAA
>JAKFVJ010000105.1 GCA_021732245.1 Candidatus Obscuribacterales bacterium
GAATTCCGCGATGCCGACTGGAGCGAAATTGCCCACGTAATGAAAAAACCAATCATGATTGATGGGCGCAATATTTTGTCGGAAGAATTGCTGACGCAAGCTGGTTTCACTTATAGGGGGATTGGTCATTGAGGATACTATTGACCGGAGCAGCCGGATTCATCGGTTCGCATTTGACGGAGCGGCTCTTAGAAGATGGTCATTATGTTCTGGCAATGGACAATTTGATCACCGGCAAATACGAAAATATTGCCCATCATTCAAGCAATCCGCACTTTGAATTTATCCATCACAACGTCTCCAATCATATTCACATCATTGGTGATTTAGATTGGGTAATTCACTTCGCCAGCCCGGCAAGCCCAATTGACTATCTAAACCTGCCGATTGAAACACTGAAAGTAAATTCGCTGGGCGCACACAACACCCTGGGTCTTGCCCGTTCCAAAAATGCCAAATACTTTTTGGCAAGTACGTCAGAAGTTTATGGAGATCCGTTGGTACACCCACAACCGGAAACTTATTGGGGGAATGTAAACCCAATTGGTCCGCGCGGAGTTTACGATGAATCCAAACGCTTTGCCGAGGCCCTTACAATGGCATATCAGCACAAGCATAAATTGGACTCAAGAATTATTCGCATATTCAACTGCTATGGTCCGCGCCTGCGCTTCAACGATGGACGTGTTGTATCAAACTTCATCCATCAAGCGTTGACCGGCAAGCCAATAACCATTTACGGTGAAGGCAAACAAACTCGCAGCTTCCAATATGTGTCTGATTTGGTTGATGGGATTGTGGCATTGATGCCTGTAAAACATCATGAGCCGGTAAATCTCGGAAACCCCAAAGAATTCACAATGATCGAGCTTGCCAATCTGGTTAAGGAATTAACCGGATCGCAAAGCAAGATCGTCTATGAACCTTTGCCGGTAGATGATCCGCAGCGCAGACTGCCCGACATTAGCAAAGCAAAAGCACTACTAAATTGGTCTCCCAAAATTGATCTTCGCTCTGGACTAGAAAAGACTATTGCCTGGTACAGAAAAGAAATGTCCGAACCGGCTCTAAAAACATAGAGGAGAAATCTGTGGATACTTGCTTGTCACTTTCGCCGACACAAGAACAAGTGATTAAGACTCTTGTTGAAAGAGTAAAAGAAAAAATGTCCGGCGACGGGTCAGGTCATGATTGGTGGCATGTTTACCGAGTCTGGCAAAACGCCATTGTCATAGGACAAGCAGAAGGCGCCGACATGTTTGTTGTACAAGCGGCAGCTTTGCTTCACGACATTGCCGACTGGAAGTTTAACGACGGTGACACTAAAGCCGGTGGTCGCGTAGCTGGTCAATGGCTTAACGAGTTGGGTGTTGAAAGCGAAATCTGTGAAAAGGTCTCGGCAATTATTGACGGGCTGTCTTTCAAAGGCGCCGGAGTCGATACAACTATGCCCACTCTTGAAGGCAAGGTCGTGCAAGATGCCGACCGACTAGAAGCAATTGGCGCCATGGGTATAGCCCGGACTTTTGCTTATGGCGGGCATAAAGGCCGACCCATTTACGATCCGACAATTAATCCGGAAAAGCACGAGACTTTCGAGCAGTACAAAAACAGTAACGGTCCGTCAATCAATCACTTTTATGAAAAATTGCTACTGGTGAAGGATCTAATAAGTACCAATCACGCCAAGCAACTAGCGAAAGCTCGACATGACTATATGGAAAATTTCCTCAAGCAATTCTTGGATGAATGGTCGGGCAAAGCCTGAAAACTCATCTGGAAGATTTAACAAAATGGCTAAGAAGTCCATTAATGCCCAGCTAATATTTTTGCTGCCTCGTCAAGCATTTTTCTAGCTTCCTCTTTCTTGCCCACCTTCCAGAGCATTGCCGCATAATCATTAAGAGTGAGTACCATTTCTGTGCCCACAACATTATTGTTATATGGATCATTGAGTCTATAAATTCGCAGAGCTTCGTCGTACCATTTGGCAGCTTCCGGATAATTGCCCTGCAAATTTTCCATGTGCGCAACATTCTGCACATTGAGACCAGTCTCGAATGCATTTTTGCCGTAGACAACTTGATCAACTTTCACAGCTTGCTTGTAGTACTTTTCTGCATCGGCAAATCGGCGATCGTACTCGCAGACCATACCTAATTGCGTAAGAGCGCTTGCTACTTCTTTGCTGTTTCTTCCGTGATTAGCTTCTGAAAGCTTCAAAAGCTCAAGGAATATTTTTTCTGCCTTCTTGTAGTCACCGGCAGTCGAAGCTTCCAATGCTTCTTTTTGCAATTGACCTTCTGATTTTTTGGGTTTGGTTTCTGTCTTGTCGTTGGCCGAAAATGCCTCACGACGTGCTGTTGGATCGCTAATCAGCTGAGCTATTGACTCCGGTGCGACGGCACTGCGCGCAGGTATTTCAGTAAAACCTTCAAATTCTGGACTTTTCATTTCGCTAACCTCCATTTAATAAACCACCTAAAAGCGAATATGTAGTGCTATCCAATAACTCTGAGTCCTAGACAATGATTCCGTAGCGCTGAACGCGCTAAACTATGCTGGCACGTCCTTTGGAATCGTAATTTTGTTATCCAAGCACCTGGCAGTAATGACTATCGCGGCAAGCCTAACTTTCGCCGCTAATGCTGCCTGCGCGGAAATTGATTTAGATCAAGAAAGACAAGCCGTAATTCAAATTGTGCAGAATGTCCCTGAAGGTTGGCAGATGGTCAACACACCGGATAACGCACAAAAGGGATTGGTGCCGCTACTTTCCGAGTACCACATAACAGGGGCTGCTTCGTCAACATATCAGCGCGGGCAGAGACGCGTCAGCGTGCAGGTCTTCCACTTCCCCAACGCGTCTTGTTGTTACGGCGCCTACACAAGTTTGCGCAAAGGCTCTTCAACTGTCGTACCGCGAGGCGACGGTTCATCAGAAGAGGACAACAGCATTACATTTTGGCAGGGCAGTTATCTATTTCTATTGAATACAACTGCTGAAGATGATGAAGAAGCAAAAGAATTGATGCGTTCAATAGCCGACAAGCTCGCTCAAGTTCTAAGCGAGCACGCTCCAACGCCTTTTGTTTTTCGCCGGCTACCTGATATCGACAAAGTAAAAGGTAGCGAACGCCTGGCAATGGGACCGATATCCGGCAAGCTGTTTCTTCCCCTACCTTATGTAAGCTTTTTGAAAATCGAAAATGGGCAAGCAGCCATTGCCGACTATCAGTTCATGAGCCCTAATAAAGAACGCATGAAACTTGCTCTTATTGAATATGCTGATGCCAAAACAGCGCTACAGGCGTATCAAGATTATGTTTGCAACCTAATGGGCTCACATAGTTGCCAGAGCACGGCGAATTCGGCAGTGTTCAAGATGCCGGAATCCTACTTATATTGTTTGGTGGCCGGCAACAGAATGTTGTTAGTTTCAGGCGCTCACAAAAGTACTTCGGCGCTTATGCTGGCCAAACAAGTTAGACTATAGATCTATATCGATTTTTGATCTGAAAAATATGCCGAAAGCCGCATGAATAGCCGCTTTCGATATGCTTTGATGATCAGTCCAGATATGAATACTAAACAAAAAACGAACATTCAGCTTAGCTAAGAATCACCAAAACCCTGACTGTATGGGCACTTTGGGAAGTTGACAGAGTTGTTGATTGGTTGCTATTATTCAATTCTGTGCCGGTCATGGAACTGGCGGCATCCCATCTGCGGATGTATTGAACCCTGATAACTGAATAGCCATATAAGGCGCCTGTCAAAACTTTTGAGCAAATAGGCAAACTTAAAGCTAACAAACTCCAGTACTCCTGGAGTTTTGACAACGGAGAGTTTGATCCTGGCTCAGGACGAACGCTGGCGGTGTGCTTCACACATGCAAGTCGAACGAGTGACTGCTTTGTAGCAATACAAAGTAGAAGCTAGTGGCGGACGGGTGAGTAACGCGTAGGAATCTGCCTTGAAGTGGGGGATAGCAGACCGAAAGGTCTATTAATACCGCATACGTATATACTTCGACAGTTGTATATATGAAAGGAGCAATTCGCTTCAAGATGAGCCTGCGTCCGATTAGCTAGTTGGTAGGGTAACGGCCTACCAAGGCGACGATCGGTAGGTGGTCTGAGAGGATGATCACCCACAATGGAACTGAGACACGGTCCATACT
>JAKFVJ010000040.1 GCA_021732245.1 Candidatus Obscuribacterales bacterium
GTGACAGGAATCAATTTTTGATAGTGCGCGGTAATGTCATTGCTAAGCGCTTTCATTTGGCGCCACTTCGGGGCAAGCAAAGTCTTTTTGTCAGCGGGAATTTGCGTGGCATCAATCTCTGCTGCCAACATAGGCACCACCTGACTAAATTGCCACATGTACAACTTAACCCATTTTGCACGCGGCGGCAAAAGTGGACCAACATTCATACCACCAGTTGGCATTGGAATGGCAGGCACCACAATTGGACCAATTACATCAGGCTCTGCAACAGTTACATATTGCTGGCGTTCAATCTCGTTGATCATGTCTGTAGTCACACGATGCAACTCGTTTGTCGCCAGATGCATTGCGTGCAAGGCTGTCGCAACCGTCAAGGTAGAGCTTGCAACTTGCCCTGATAAAGCCGGCTTCGAACTGACCGTCTTTTGAGTCTTACCTGGAACATCTGCAGCGAGAGCACTTGTCTGCGCCAATAATAAAGCTGCCAATACAACGCGAAACTTAGTCATGCCATACCTCTTAAGCCACTTGCCGAGAGCAAATATATGACAGGTAATTATGTCACATCAATGTTTTCAAGAAGCGTTGTACTTAGTGGGGAATGCCAAAAACAAAGTAGATGAGACACATTATGCCTAAAACTATAGCCCCAGGATGTAATTCCTTAGCACGTCCAGTCAATATCTTGAGTGACGGGTAGAGCACTAGTCCGGCAGTCAGACCATTGGCAATATTGTAAGTAAACAACATCATCGCAATTGTCATAAACGCAGGCACAGTTTCAGTTAAATCATCAAGGTCGACATTACGTACAGAGGAAAGCATGAGCACGCCTACTGCCATCAAAGCCGGGCAATAGGCGTAACGCAAGTGCTGCAACGGCTCAATAATCGGCAGGAAAAATAACGACAAAGCAAATAGAAGTGCAATCACTAGAGCAGCAAGCCCAGTGCGGGCACCTTCTTTTATCCCTGCAGCAGACTCAATGTAAGCGCCGGATGTCGACGAACCAAGAAGCGCTGAAAAAATACAAGAACAAGCATCGACTGTCATTGGCTTTTCGATTTCCGGGAAATTACCGTTTTCATCCAGCATTTTTCCAGCTGAACCGACACCAACAAGCGTGCCTAAAGTGTCTAGGAAGCCCATAAGAAATAAAGTCAAAAGTATGGGCATAAAACTAAGTTTTAAGACGCCGGCAATATCCAACTTGAGAAAAATAGGGCTTAAATCGTAATCCTGTGCAAGCGCCGTCAAAGACAAAACTCCCCACTTTTCAGGGATGTATCCTTGCCCACAGGCATAGCCTAACAAGGCAGTAACAACAATTCCAATGAGAATTGCTCCATGCACGCGGCGGCTAAGCAAAGTGGTCATCAGCAAAAATCCAAAGATTGCTAAAAGCACTTGCGGGTCATGAAGATTACCAATTTTCAAAGGAGCATCAGGTGCTTTCAACAGTCCTGCTGCATCAACGGACATGGTGCCCGAAGGCATTCCAGTGACAAAACTAGTCACAAGTCCCGTTTCATACATGCCGACTAAAGTAAGAAACAAGCCAATGCCGACAGCAAAACTTGCTTTCATACTAGTTGATATGGAATTGGCGAGCCAAGATCTCAGTCCAACCAAGGACATTGCCAAAAACATCAGTCCGCCAATAAAGACAGCGCCAAGTCTAAGCTGCCAACCAATTCCTAGAGCAGCCATACCAAAGGCAATGAAAGCATTTTCTCCCATATAAGGAGCAACAGCTATTGGTCTATTGGCATAAATGCCCATAAGAAAGCAGCCAAAAACAGCAGTAAGAATTGTCGCAACCGTACTTGCTCCCACAGGAATTCCTGCAAAGCTCAAGATGGCCGGATTAACTACGATGATATAAGCCATGGTGACAAAGGTCGTCACACCGCCCAGGATTTCTGTCTGTACATCACTTCCTCTTTCGCTAATTTTAAAAAAGCGATCGAGAAAACCAATTGAGGAAGACGCCTTTACTTCAGCCATTGCTTATCTCTGATGTATTTGTTGATGTACGCACCATTCTTTTCACGGAAGCGTACAGACAAATGTACATCTTCCAAGGTGCGAGCAACCGCACTTTCAATTGCCGGATTCTTGTGTGCGGCAAAGAAAATACGCAGATCCTTTTCATCAACTGCCGTATCTAATGAACGGCAACCACCGGCAATATGATCAAGAGCCATAGGCGGGCATTTGCTTACAATTTCAGCCCAGTGCAATTTGATATAAGACCAAGCAAGGCGCTTGGCGCTGTCGTTAGCAAGCATCGTAGACCAGAGACGCGGTCTGTCTTGCGTATGAACTTGGCTTGAATTTGTAAGCACAAGAGTCTTTTGTATCAACTCCGGCTTCTGGAAAAGACCAAGTGTCATCAAACACATCTCTTCCAGCTCTGGTGTTTTCGCTGTTTGCCAGAGCTTCTTCACCTGCTCATACTCTACTGCCGAACCGTTATACGACACGATTTTCAGAACTACTCTAACCAAATTGGGGGCAATACTTGTTCTGTCTAGTCTGTACTTAGCGAACAAGGCTTTAGCTTCAGCAATGGTTGGTTGATGTTGTCCATAAGTACCCAGTGCTACTAAAACACTGGCGCGGGCATCCTGAACAAGATCGGATTCTCCTGCTTGCGCCTGCCAACCAAGTCTATCTTTCTGAGGCAATAGCAAGTTTTGTACATATTGCTGATAGCTGGGACGTACTTGCGGGGTTATGTAATTTCGCAAATACGAAATGCGCGAAACTATTTGAGGAATCACAAACGGATCATTCTCGTTTTTGCACAAGAGCGTCAAACGCAACGCATCGGACACAGGCTGTCTCAATGAGAGTGTCAGTGCTGAAGAGTCGCTCAGCAAACAGTAGCGCTCATTAGCTGTCAATTCCGTATATAGAGCCGGTTCGACTTTCTTCAATAGTTCAGGGCTGTAAGAAACCCTAAAGAATCCTTGTGCATCTGCATTTACAAACACAGGAGCGTTGCTTGCTGGATAAGATACATCCTTTTGCATTTGATCAAGCATTTCCATCGCGACCCTGCCATCACTCTGCAACCATTTGAGGGCAACAGGAACCATCCACTTTGTGGCTGGTACTTGAGCCGTCGTATCTGTTAGATAGCGCTGTTGGCTCAAGTGCAGATCCTTTCCGTTGTTTGCGCTGGAGGCGGAAATCAACGGATAGCCTGGTTGATAAATCCAAGTATGCATCATTTCCGGAATGGGCTTAGAGGAAGCTGTGGCAATTGCCCACCACAAGTCTTCTGTCGTGGCTGTTCTGAAAGCATGGGTCTTCATATAAAGGTGAACTCCACGCTGAAAAACATCAGGACCAACGTAACGCTCAAGCATTCGCAAAACAGCAGAACCTTTTACGTAAGTAATGTCATCAAACATTTCCAGAGCCTGCTCCGGAGATTTTACATTTGCATGAATGGCGCGTGTCGACTTTAAGGCATCCGTCCACAATGCGTTGCGACCAAACCCATCCCAAAGACGCCAGTCAGGACGCAAGTAATCGACTGCCTTGGTACCGAACCAAGAAGCAAAAGCCTCATTGAGCCAAATATCGTCCCACCAGCTCGTTGTAACCAGATCGCCAAACCATTGGTGAGCCATTTCATGAGCTATGACTTCAGCAACAACTTGCTTGCCTTGTGTTGATGCGGTTTTTTCGTCAACCAACAAAACGCTTTCCTTGAAGGTAATGGCGCCAAGGTTTTCCATTGCTCCTGGACCAAAATCAGGAACAGCAATAAGATCTAGCTTTTGTGCCGGGTAAGCGACACCAAAGTACTTGTTCATGTAAGGCAAGAGTTTTGCTGCTATGTCCAAGGCATAAGCGCCCATTACCTCTTTACCTTTAATAGCCCAAATACGAATAGGCGTGTCATCGACTGTTTTAACCTCAGTACTAGCAAAATTGCCTACGACAAGTGCCACTAGATAAGAAGATATCTTCGGAGTTTTGGCAAAGAGAACTGTCTTCTTGTGCTTTACCTGATCAACTTCTTCCTTGAAAATCGGGCTGTTTGAAATTGCCGTGAGGTTTTGATCAATTATTGCCGTTATGTCATAAGTAGCCTTGAGCGCGGGCTCGTCAAAACACGGGAACATTCGACGGGCGTCGGTTGGTTCCATT
>JAKFVJ010000053.1 GCA_021732245.1 Candidatus Obscuribacterales bacterium
CCCGCTCTAGTTGTCATGCTATTAATATGTACTATATAGCTAACCGTGAGCCATAGACGGCCTGGAGGACGAATGCGTAATTCTTATATTGCCCTGTCGCTGACCTTATTGATGTCCGTCAGCGCATCGGGAGCAGTTTTTGCCAAAAATGAACCTGTCGAGATTTTGAAGTACTTCAATCCGATTCAGGAAAAATCCTACTTGAACAAATCACAAGATAGATTGATCAAGAAAAAAGCATTCAAGGTAAATGATCTGCCAACAATTTCTCCAGTAGCCAACAAAGAATTGGGCTACTTTGCTGTAATCAAAGATAACGACAACATCACAGCAATCAAAGAATTGTTGTCCAAGCCATACATCAATGGTGTCTCTGTTACTTACACATGGAACGAACTAGAGCCTGTTGAAGACACTTTCAAGTGGGAGTCTCTGGATCGAATTCTTGAGCTCTGCGCACAAACCAACAGAACTGCCATCGTGCGTGTCGCCACATCAGGAATCGATAAGACAACTGATGCCAACGACACTCCGAAATGGGTGTTTGATGGCGGCGCTAAAGCAATCACCTACAAAGGTGCCGATGGACAGAATCACCAAATGTCTTTGTTCTGGGACAAAACATACTTAGCAAATTGGGACAACTTCCTGTCTGAATTCGGCGCACGCTATGACAAAAATCCGAACATCCACAGTATCGGGATTACTGGCGGTGGATTAATGACAGGCAATCTTGTCACCCCAAGTTCCCTACCTGCCTACACTGGCAAGACAGTTGTTTCCGAGGTAAAGACAGCGGGCAATCAGTTGGATGAAGCCATGAAAAAAGAGCATGGTATGACACAAAGACTGCTCGACCAACATGGCAAGTACATCGTGGATTTATTCGCCAAGTCTTTCCCGACTGCTCGCTTGAATTTCGATCTTGGACCGCAAGTTGACAGCCGTATGGGCCAAGATGTTCTCGATGAAATCAGCGACTACGCTATTCGTCGCTATGGACAGCGCATTTTCCTTACCCGACTCAATGCGGATGCTAAGCACGGTTTTGACGACTACAGACTATTCCTCAAATTCCGTCCAGATACATTGACCGGTATACAAATATCGGAAAATGTAACCGGTGCAGATTTGGAAAAGATCAGCCGCTATGCGCTCGATGACGGCATAAGCTACGCCGAAATCCCCGCAAGCATTTTGCTCAGCACCGATCCGGCAATTCAAAAACCGTTGTCGTCGCTCGCCTCGCACATCGGATACCAGTTGCTTGTACAACAAGCAACCGTACCGACAGAAGCGGCTTCCGGTGAACCAATCAAAGCCACATTCAAAGCCATGAACTTTGGGGCAGCGACAGCCAAGCGTCCATCAAGACAATTGGATAAGGACATTGCCGCCAGCTTCCGTGTGGAAATTGAACTAAAAGACGCCGAAGGCAAATCCGCCGTCTTGTCCTACCACACACCGGAAACACCAACCAACACATGGGCAGCCGGACACCCAGTAGCATGGGAAGAAGAACTGCGCATGCCACAACTGGCACCAGGTGAATACTCAGTCTGGATGTCGGTTGTCGACAGCGAAACCAAACGGAAGATAAGCTTCATCGATATCATGAACAACCAAGAACCAAAAGCCGCTGTTTCCGCTCCTATCGGTAAAATCAAAATCCTACCGCCAAGCAGCAGATCCATAGGCGCTTCCGAAACTATAAACAAGTAACGCAAGTTCAATAAATTAAAAAGGGCCAGGGATCTTACCCCGGCCCTTTTCTTATGCAGCTTCGTACGCGCATTGCATGCGCCCGAACAACGCTAGTGCAACGCCGTCTTCTCTTTCTGCGTCTCATCAGCTGCCGGCGCTATGTGCACGTTGGTATCCGCCCAGACGATTTGACCAGTTTCAAACGGCGATATCAAATCATCATGATGCGCAAGCACTCGCACCGTGAATCCATGCCTGCCGGAGCTGAAATATCTAATCGCTCCGCTAAACATGTAAGTATCACCGTCTTTAGCATCACTCACAGTCATCGGTATAACTTCACCTGATTCGATCTGTCCATGGAAGTTAATCGGCCCATGATAAATCTGCACAGCCACATCATCCGGACTGAGTCCATTCAAATAGACCCGCGCTCTAACTCGCATGTCATCACCAACACGCACGTGATCCGAATCAGCCGCCTGCACCGTTTCAATTTTCACACCAGGAAAGCGGTGATTTAGTTTGGCTTTCCAGTCGGCAATGCTCTTCGCTTTCTCTGCTTCTTGCGCCAAAAATTCCGAATAGCGACGAGATGCGGGGAAGTAAGCACGCAAAGCGTACTCTCTAAGCATTCTGTTGATGTTGAACAACGGACACACTTGAAGCATGGACGATTTCATAAGCGACAGCCAGCGACGCGGCAAGCCGTCACCATCTCGATCAAAGAACATGGGCACAATTTCTTTTTCCAAAATATCGTAAAGCGCGCCGGATTCAACGTCATCCTGATAGTCCATATCCGCATAAACTTCGCCACGTCCAAGCGCCCAACCAACATTTGGTTGATAAGCTTCATCCCACCAGCCGTCAAGAATGCTGAAATTAATAGCGCCGTTAAATGCTGCTTTCATCCCCGATGTACCGCAAGCTTCCATGAAGCGTCTTGGCGTGTTCAACCACACATCAACACCCTGCAGCATCCAGCGAGCAACGTTCATATCGTAGTCTTCAATAAAGACAAAACGACGTCGAACATCTTCGCCACGCGAAAAATGCACAAGTTGTCGAATAATTTCCTTAGCAGGAACATCATCCGGATGTGCTTTTCCAGCAAGGATAATCTGCACCGGTCTGTCTTTGTTACTGAGAATAGAGGCAAGTCGCTCAATATCTCGAATGAGCAAATTCGCCCGCTTGTAAGTGGCGAATCGTCTCGCAAATCCAATTGTCAACGCCTCCGGATCAAGTATTTCCAGAGCCTCTTTCAATTCATTGGACAACGCACCCTTTGCTTCCAATTGTTTGCGCAATCGGCCGCGACAGAAACTAACAAGACGCTGCCTTCTTCTATCTTGAATGCGCCAAAGTTCTTCATCCGGAATTTCAGCAACTCTTTTCCAAATGTTTTGTCCTTCAACATCTTCAGACCATTTTGGACCAAGATAACGATCAAACAGATCAGCCATCTCTTCTGAAATCCAAGACTTAGCATGAATGCCATTCGTCACATGCGTGATTGGCACTTCGTTTTCCGGCACACTTGGCCAAACATCTTGGAACAATTTTCTCGACACATCACCGTGCAACTTGCTTACCGCATTTGTACGCGATGAAAGCTTCATAGCCAGATTTGCCATGGAAAATGGCTCGTAGTGATCGTGAACATTGGCACGTCCCAATCCTAAAAACTCATCACGAGTAATACCAAAATCACGGTAGTAATCCGACAAGTATTTATCGATGAGTTCCGGTGGAAACTTATCAATACCGGCAGGTACTGCTGTGTGCGTTGTGAAGATATTTCCGGCAGCGGCAACTTCACGTGCCTGCCAGAAGGATAAGTTCTGCTCCTGCATAAGCATGCGCACGCGTTCAAGAGCTAGAAAAGCCGAGTGTCCTTCATTCATATGAAAGACTGTCGGCATGATATTCAAAGCTTTCAATGCTTTGACACCACCTATACCTAAAACTATTTCCTGCTGAATACGTGTCTCTTTGTCGCCGTGATAGAGAGCATCCGTAATATCTTCATCACCAGGCCCATTTTCCGGGATATTCGTATCAAGCAAATAAAGCGGCACGCGTCCGACTTGCACTTTCCAAACTTTTACATAAAGCGGTCGCCCAGGGAAATTCACGGTGACAACAAGGTGCTCACCATTAGCATCCTGAGCAGGCACAATGGGCATGTTGTAAAAGTCATTAATCGGATAACGCTCTTGTTGCCATCCATCACGATTTAAATACTGGCGGAAATATCCTTGTTGGTAAACAATACCCATGCCTACAAAAGGAAGCCCTTGTTCAGATGCAGCCTTAACATGATCGCCTGCCAAAATACCTAGACCACCAGAGTAAATAGGCACAGACTCGGTCAAACCAAACTCGGCAGAAAAGTAGGCTATTGTGCCAGTGTTGAGTTTCTTGTAG
>JAKFVJ010000505.1 GCA_021732245.1 Candidatus Obscuribacterales bacterium
GAATAGCGTGCGCTATTCGAAGCAATCTTTGGCCCGATGCTAATGTGCGTATAGATCCGGTTAGGGTGTAAGTTCGTCGTCAGAACTGGAAGTAAATAAACGATGGTGTTGAGTCCGGGCAGCAGACGAGCAGGATCATCAACAAGAATGCCAAATACGCAGGTTTAAATCCTGGTATGGATGGAAAGTCCGGCATAATGCCCGGTGTTTCTTTGAGCTTTGAAACAAGTATTTGTGCTGCAAATAAAGCAAGAAGAACAAATGGCAAGATTGCGAAGACAATTGAATCGTTCGTATTCAAGATAGTTGGCTGGCAATTGCCAAGCTCGAAGAACATCTTGCCTAGTACGGTAGATGCGACTTTCATTGTCTGAGCACGGAAAAATACCATGCTCACTGTCCAACAATGGAAAGTTAGAGCAATTGCAAATGCTGTATATAGCTTGGTTTTTGTTGCCGCATCCAGTGCTGGAACTTTCTCAGCAAATGTTCGCCATGCCTTGTTAATGATTAGCCAGGTGCCCAGAGACAATCCCCAGAAAAGAAATTGCATCGATGCTCCGTGCCAGAGACCGCCCAATGCCATTGTGATGAGCAAGTTGCGGTAAGTAAGCAGTGTTCCGCGTCTGCTTCCACCTAGAGGAATGAAGAGATAATCGCGTAACCAGCTTGAAAGGGAAATGTGCCAGCGGCGCCAAAACTCTGTGATTGTGGTGGAAAGATAGGGCAGGTTGAAGTTGATAGGAACCTTGAAGCCCATGAGTTGTGCAGAACCGCGCGCAATGTCTGTATAACCGGAAAAGTCAAAATAGATTTGGAAAGCAAAGGCATAGGCAGCCAGCCATGCATCTGCACCATTTAGTATTTCTGGGTGCGCATAACAGCGATTGACGATCAGGGCAAGGTTGTCGGCGAAGCAGACCTTTTTGAATAGACCAAAAAGTATAAGCTCAATTGCTTCGTTGAATTCAGGAGTTGTCAGCTTGAGTTCTTTGTTTAACTGCGGAATGAAATCCTGATAGCGCTTAATAGGACCGGCAATTTGTGTCGGGAAAAATGACGGGAATAAAGCAAATTGCATGAATGAACGCACCGGCTGACCGCCGCGATAGATGTCGACTAGATAGTGGATAAATTCGAATACAAAGAAGGAAATACCCAGAGGCAGAATGATGTTGATGGCAATAGGCGGCAGTGCCGGTGCGTGTACGAAGCTGAAAATGTCGTTGACCGTGTCATGCAAGAAATAGGCGTATTTGAAAAAGGCTAATACGGCTAAGTTGAGTGCAACACCAAGAGTCAATATTGGTTTCTTGTGTTCCGGCTTTGCTGCCATGAAAAGACCAATTGCATAATTCACTGCAGTTAGAGCAAATATGAGCAATCCGTAGATAGGCTTCCAGAACATGTAGAAGACGTAGCTGGCAACGAGCAAAAACGGCGTTCTAAATTTCGCAGGTACGAGCCAATACAGTCCAACGACTATCGGCAAGAAAATTAAGTAGGCTATGCTGTTAAATAACACTCTATTTCCTTATAAGCTCGACTTTGGTTTGCCTGCCAGTTGTACATTTGTTTGCGGAAGACTTGCCTGCAACTGTTTATCATTGGCAATGTGATTGCCGATACACTGCAAGACCTTAATGCCACCGCTGCCGTTCATATGAATCCAATCGGTGAAATCAAGTCGCTGGCAATTGGCTAGCTCATCTGTATTGAGAAAACTACAGTTGTATTCTTTGGCGACAGACTTAATTGTGGAGAGATGTCTTTCGTAAGTGCCGGGCGGCATTAGCTTTTTGACCATCGGTGTGACGGGAGTATTGACTAGCAGTACTTCAATGCCTTGTTTCTTGCAGCTCTCAATGCAAAGTTTTAGCCATTTCGTCTGGTTTTCGAATTGTTCGTTATTAGCTTTTTTGAAGCGCTTTTTGCAATCATCAGCTGCATCAATGAAGTGATAGGGTGCTGTTGGGTGAGCAATCCAAACACCTTGTTGAAGTTCATCGACGTAGATAGCTAATTTTCTATCCTCGTTTGATTTAGCATTGAGCTTGCTTACAGGAAGTTGAGACAATATTGGCTTGACGGCAGACCGTATCTGTTCTGATGCCACCAGTTGAATGTCGTGATTCTTGCTCTTGATGAACATCGTCTGTTCGGCGTAATAGACAAGGCGTCGCCATAGCTCAGGCATGGCCAAGTCCAAAGGCGGCTTTGGTTCAACAAAGCGCGCCAGGTATTTGTAATGACGTGATGATGCAGCAGGTCCAAAAGTGTTGTCCATCAAATCACGGGGATGGAGGGTTATTACAACAAGATTTGGTTTCTTGTCCGGGGTGAAAAGTCCATTGACGATCATGTAGTCGTCTGAAGGCATAACGCCTGGCATGGCGAAATTGAAACAACTAGGTTGTGTGCCGGGCGCGCCTTTTTTGATGGCATCTTCCAGGCAACGACTGCGATGATCAATTACAAGATCAACATCTTCATTGCGGTAAGTTGCTTCGCCCAACCATAGTGGGTGCATCATCGCCGATGAGCCAAATACAACGACATTGAAAGACTTCTCCGGCTTGCGATATTCATTTGCTGCCCACCATGCCCAGCCATGGCCAACAGGCAGACTTTCAGGATCAATTTTTTGCAATGGATTGAAAACAGCCAAAAGCAAATTGACTACCAGAACAATCAATAAAGCGCCCAAAATCGGCAGGCGTCTGAAAATAGAGCCGGACGGCGGATTTGCAGGCTTAGTGGAGTCCGAATTGGACATGTTGCAAAGTGTTAGATCCGATACATATATAAGGAATTCTTGGCATGATACAAAACCATGCCCGCTGGTACCTTAGAGTGACAATAGATTATCTGGGGTTTATTTCTCGCGCACGTAAATCCACTTCATGCGCACCGTAACACCACTATCCAAATAGAGGGTAATTTCCGGTTGCTGGCTATCGGCAGTCGGGATTTGCTTCAATGCCTGATCTACTTGTGTCGGGTATTGGCTGCGCATTTGTTCTATTTGTTTTCTCCGCTCTCTAAGCTCTGCGGCATAATCGTTTACGACAAATTGCCAGCTGGCAGCCGCTGAGCCTTTGCCGTCTTTGTATGGAGTAAGTGTTATTCCTTCCTGCGAAGCGATATTTGGGTCTTTTATCCAGATGGAGTCTCCCTGAAATGAACCTCTTGGACCACCAGCCGGCACTTCCGGGTATTCTTTGCTGCCGCTGACGGATGCGGACAGTGTGAAACTGTCGCCGGCTGTCAGTCTTTCCGGAGGTGGCGTGAAGTTGACGGTTGCCGGAACAAGGCGATAACGTGGCGAGCTATCTTGTTGTGTGTAGTAACGAAATGGTCCGACGAAATTTACTTGACCATCGGCGACAGTGGCTTTGTAACCGGCGTCTTTATCCCAGGCTTCTTCCATGGTAATAAAAGGGCCGGTTCGACGAAAGACGTATTTGGGTTCAGGCGCTGATGTTGTTGCTGCAGCAACTGGTCGAGTCTCCGGTTTATTAGGTGCAGCAGGACGGGAAGCGGTGTTTGTTGTTTGTCTTGGCGGTAGCATTGTGATGGTGCGACGAGTTGTCTGCCCGCATTCGGTTCTGTCAATTGTGCAAGGACCTCGGAGATTATTTGGTGTCTGACAAATTTGCTGACGCGGGGACTCGGCAAGAATAGGACAGTTTTGACGATTGATCGTCACTCGTGAGGTGGCTAACCGGCCGTCGCATCGACCTTGTATTCTTAGAGGTTCGTTGCAATTAGCTCGCGATGGTATTGTCGTGGGTGGGCATCTCGGCGGCTGCGGATCGCATACTAATTCTTCGCGGCCACACTCACGACCCTGTCGATTGCGAATTATTACAGTGACATGTGAACTGCCGCGCGGAATGTTGCAGGTGTAGTGCGGCATGCTTCCGGGGACGACAAATATCTGTGGTGGCTGCCGGCAGACGCGAGGTGGTGGTTTTACAGGTGTTGTGCTAGGGGCTGGAGTCTTTTTAGGCGGTGCCGGTTCTTGAACTTCTTGTGTCTCGGCAATTTCTATAACATAGCCTCTTAGTGTATCTTCGCTCTCTGCAATTTCTTCTTTCGTTTCGCCCTTTGGC
>JAKFVJ010000481.1 GCA_021732245.1 Candidatus Obscuribacterales bacterium
GGCGAGGACTTTATTTGGTGCGGCACTAATGAGTTCTTCCTTGACCGTTTCAGCGCCTGTACTGACCACTCTCTCTTCTTTCTTCGGCGTAGCTTTCTTGTCATCGCCTGCAACTGTTTCAAACTTGGCGATGGTGAAAGAAGGTTTCGCATCTTTGGTCGGGATAATGGAATTAGTTATCTCAGTCAAAAGTGGCTGCCAATTCTTGCCTGGTTTATCAATAAAGTTCGTAAACGCCTTATACAGTGGGTTGTGATAGCTCATCTCTGTTTGTAGCGCAGAGCAATAACCCCAGATACGGCTATTCTGGCGAATCCACTCTATTTGCATGAGGAATTTCGCGCGCTTGGAGTTCATCCACAAGGTGACAGGTGACGTATCAATGATCAACTTACCACCAGGTAAGTGCAAAGCAACAGGACGCAAGTTGGTGATGACTTGATCTGGTGCCGACCAGTTTTCAAATATGTCACGGCTGTTGTAACCGAGAAGGACCAAGTCCGGCTTGTACTTCATCACTTGTTTTTTCAACTGCACATATTCTTGAGCTGTGGAATAGCCGGATGTTCCAAAATTCAATACCTGGACATTTTTGTCACTTGTCGTCAATTCCTTGTTCAACAGTTGACCGAAAGTTTTTTCAATCGGCACCTGGAAGCCTTCAACCATCGAATCACCGAGCAAGGCAATGCGATAAGTATTAGCCGGCTTAGCAATTGTCAGTCCCTGCTCTCTCATGCCGTCAGCATCGAGATAAGAGACTGCGTACCCTTCAGAGCGCCAGGTGATGCGCTTGTTCACCATGTGCTTGGAGCCGAGTTCAGGATCCAACTTGAACATCTCTTCCTCGCCGAGACCAGCCATGAAGAGGATCATTTCAACAAACAAAATTGCAATTGCCTGCCAGACAATAAACCCAACGAGACCAGCAAAGATATTTTTCTTTGCCTTGGGCGCTGTGCCCTTTGTCTCAGGTTTTCTTGTAACGGCGACGTTCATGGTCATCCTAGAATTGGAAGTAAACAAAAGGAACTGGAGCAATTGGCTTTGCAGCAATCATGAGCATTACAGCAGCCGTCCAAGCAGCCAAACGAATTGTCGATGGAAAAAACAGCTTGCTAGCAGCTTCTGGGCGTCCGGCTAAACCAATGAGCCAAGTGAAATTGGTCCAATTGGGTTTACGCTTCATGATTTCAATTACGCCCCAATAGCCCAGATACGCAAGCAAGAAGTAGATGCAACCGGATCTAAGCGTTGGATCAAGCAGCAGCGAACTCATGTCGTTGAAGTTGACTAGTCCATTCAAGACGTTGAAGCCATGCAGCATATCCGGCGCGCGGAAGACAACGTAGCTTATCGTGATGAAAGCCATAGTTGTGAGCGTGCCCAACTCTTTGCCTACCCATGTATTGCAAACTGTGGACAAAGGCGCAACGGACTTAAGCACTTTGCGCCAAATGTTGTTGACGATAAGTCCAAAGCCTTGCATGCAACCGAAAATGACGTAGTGCCAATCAGCACCGTGCCAGAGACCGCAGGCGACCATTGTTATAAACAAATTGCGCCAGTTCAAAAGCCAGTTGACACGTGAGCCACCCAATGGAATATAGACATAATCGCGCAGCCAGTAAGAAAGTGACATGTGCCAGCGGCGCCAGAAGTCACTCAAGTCGTGAGCGAGATACGGCAAGTCGAAGTTTTCCGGCAAACGAATTCCCAGAAGCAATGCCGAACCACGACCGATGTCTGTGTAGCCGGAGAAGTCGCAATAAACCTGAATAACAAAACCAACTGCCGCCATTAAGGCATCTGGGAAAGACAAAGTCGTAGCGGAAGAAAAACCAACGAAAACCACTGAACCAATTGGATCGGCAATGGCAACTTTCTTGAAGAAGCCTTGCATCATCAGGGACATGCCCTCATTAAACAGCGACGACGACCAAGGTTCTGGTTTATGAAGCTTGGAAAGAAAATCTTGATAGCGCTTAATTGGTCCGGCGATTTGCGACGGAAAAAATGCGGCGAAGGCAGCAAATTCCAACCAAGACTTGACTGGTTTGTCACCACGATAAATGTCGACTAAGTAATGAACAAATTCAAATACAAAGAAAGAAATGCCCAGAGGAAGAATTACATCCAAAACTGGCGCATCGAAAGTCGGCACCCAAGAAAAAATTGGGACATCGGTCGACTTAGTAAGTTTTAGTCCATAAGCAATGTTGCTCAGGAAAAAATTTGTGTACTTGTAATAGCAAAGGCAACCAAGATTGAGAAACAACCCAACAGCCAGAATAAGTTTTTCCGCTGCTTTTGATTTGTTTCTCACGCCCTCCATTGCTAAAGCCAACAACCACGTTGCTGTGGACATGGCGAAAAGCAAGACGCCATAAACCGGCAGCCAACTCATATAGAAGAAGTAGCTAGCTACGACGACGAGAATTAGGCGAGTCAAACCACTTGTGCGCCAGTAGAGAAATGCTACCGCCGGCAAGAAAAGTAAGTACTGCAGACTGCTGAAAATCATTGGCTCTTGACGACCACCTTTTGAACTCACCAAGTATACAAGTGCAAGGGTGGTTTCTTACTAAGCTCCTGTTTATCTATATGGACGAATCTACTATTAACTACATTCTCTTGACGTTATTAATAATGTATTAGTAGTATCGCGCGTTATCCGACTCAGCCAATTGGCGTGAGACGAGCACTTTGCATCTAACGGAGAAACGTTGTGAAAGCACCTCTTTCGGCTAAAGATCTCAAAGCCAAGCGCGATAAGTTCATCGTCCCCGGAGTCAAACACCTTTACAGTAATCCGCCTCATTTTGTGCAAGGTCGTGGTCAGTACCTCATCGATGAGACTGGTCGCGAGTACTTGGACATGTTTGCAGGCATTGTCACAGTCGCAGTTGGTCACTGTCATCCAAAGGTAACAAAAGCCACCATCGAGCAAATTGAAAAACTGCAACACACATCGACAATTTTCATGACGCAACCAATGGTTGACTTGGCTGAGAAACTTGCCGAAATTACACCAGGCAATCTTTCAAAGGCATACATCACCAACTCCGGAACAGAAGCAAACGAAGCGGCAATTCTCAATGCTCGTCTGGCTTCAGGCAAAAACGAAGTTATCGCTCTTGAACATTCATATCACGGATTTTCTCACTTAGCCAATGCTTTAACAGGCAACCACGGCTGGCGTCCGCAAACAATGGCCGCTGCCGGAGTTGTATTTGCTGCAAATGCATACTGCTATCGTTGCCCATTCAAAAAGACTCCGGACAATTGCAGTCTCGAGTGCGCCAAAGATGTTGAGCGTGTTATTCAAACACAAACATCCGGTCAACCAGCTGTGATGATCGCCGAACCAATTCAAGGCGTCGGTGGAACAATCACACCGCCTGATGGCTACTTCCAAATGGTCAAGAAAATTTTGGATAACTACGGCGTTCTCTTTATTGCCGACGAAGTACAAACGGGATTTGGTCGCACAGGTAAGCACATGTTCGGTATTTCCAACTGGGATGTTCAACCGGACATGATCACCATGGCTAAAGGATTGGGCAATGGCGTGCCAATCGGTGCGTACATAACTACTGCCGACATTGCCGAAGCTTCCACCAAGCAAGTAATCAACACATTTGGCGGCAACCCAGTTTCTTCAACAACAGCACTGGCTGTAATTCAAACCATTGAAGAAGAAAAACTCATGGAAAACGCCCGTGGCGTAGGTGACTACTTCATCGAAGGCTTGAAAGACCTCGCTAAGGACTTCCCAATCATGGCCGATATCCGCGGCAAAGGCTTGATGCTCGGCGTGGAAATTGCCGCTGAAGACAAGACGCCAATGGTGCAAGAGACAGCCAAAATTGTCGAATTCGCCAAAGACAATGGCGTCATCCTCGGCAAAGGCGGTATATTCGGTAATGTGATCCGCATTAAGCCGGCACTCACCATAACCAAAGAAAACGTAGACACCACCTTGGGCGTCATGCGTAAAGCTTTGGACGTTGTCGCCAAAGTCGCCGCAAGGTAACTGATTTGTAGGGGCACATTGCTGTTTTTGTAGGGGCGCATTGCATGCGCCCGTTCGAGAAATAAACTAATC
>JAKFVJ010000341.1 GCA_021732245.1 Candidatus Obscuribacterales bacterium
AGGCTCTGGAAGATGAACTCAATGGTCAACCTGTAACCCTGTCCGCATACGGCTCCGGCGATACAAGTCAAGTTGCTTCTACCTTAATTGACAAAGCAAACCTTACCCTTTCCTCTGCAAATGGAAATTCGGGTAGCAGCGCCAATAACATCATGACCACGGCGAATGCCATGACGACAATACTGCCGGATCCGTCTTCATTAACGAGTTACTGAGCTACCTTGCATGTCGTCAGAGTAAGCCATGACGCCAACAACAGTAAATAATTCAGGTTTATAATTGACCAGTTGATCAATTAGAAAGGGTAATCTGTGTCGAAAACAGTAGTACTTACAGGTACCGGACGTGACCAGGTAGGTATAGTAGCCAGATTGACGGAAGCCTTATTTGAACTCGGATGTAATTTGCTTGATTCAAGTATGACTTTGTTGCGCGGCGAGTTTGCCATTATCGTTATGGTTGAATTACCCGGCAAGGAAACACTAGAGGCGCTTGAATCAAAGCTTGCATCGATAGAAAAATCGTTAGGGCTAACTATCCACGTACGTGAGTTAAGCGAAGTGGAATTAGAGTCAGGCGATACTCCAAGCAACCCTTACTTGATTTCGGTCTATGGAGCCGATAAGCCGGGCATTGTCGCTGGCATAACGCGCGTGCTGGCCAACCTCGACATCAATATTTCCGACGTGCAAACCTCATCCACAAAATCAGAAACAGGCGATGTATTTGTGATGATTCTGGAAGTCGAGGCGCCTGACAATCTTTCAGTCAATGAACTGACAGGCATTCTTACCAAAGAAGGAAAAGCCCTGGGAGTCGATGTAACCGTTCAACCAATTGAAATAATGGAATTGTAGAATGGCCGTCCTGCCCATACTTACTTATCCGAATGCTCTTTTAAAAGCTGTCTCTGAGCCGGTTTCGGCTATCGATAAACAGTTGCTTACCTTTGTTGAAGACTTACGTGAGACTTTATACAGTCATCCTGGTTGTGTTGGCATTGCCGCGCCGCAAACCGGGAACTTGAAGCGAGTAATTGTCATAGATGCGCAAAGAGCGAAAGCAGGACAAGACTTTAACAGCGGACCCCTCGTCATGATCAATCCGGAAATCAACTGGCAAGAAGGTGACGTGCTTGCCCGCGAAGGCTGTTTGAGTTTGCCTCATTTAACAGCCAATGTCAGACGGGCAAAAAATATCCGTGTAAGCTACATGGACAGCCAAGGCGCACAACACTCATTGGAAACGCGAGACTTTGAAGCGCGTGTAATTCTGCATGAAACTGATCATTTAGACGGGCTTTTATTTTTAGATCGCGTCAGTTCTTTAAAAACAGATGTCTTCAGGCGCAAGCGCTACTAATCAGCCGCGCAACAATGATCCTTGAGACAGGCGTCTTGAAGCTTTTTCGATAATGCCTGTGAGTCCTATTTTTTTGGCATACAACCAACTATCTTCCATACGCGATATATTGAGCGCCGATTCGTCAGCCAATCTTTCTATAACTGAACCAGAGTCAGGAAAACTTTCGTGCTCGGCTTCTTTATATTCAGTCAACCAGTTTTCTGTTAGTTCATAAGAATTATCGGTAGCCGGCTCCGGAAACTTAGAGCTGGACTCGTTTTTAGTATCTGCCAAGCGAGCAATAATAAACCTTCTCAGTCGTGCTTCAACAACGGCAGGTGCAAAGGTCTTTTCCATATAAGCGCGCCCAGCTGATGCCAGTTCGGCTCTTTTGTCGCCATTTTCGCTTAAATACAGCAACGCCCCTGCTAATGAAGAGACGCTATTGGCAATCAAACCTCTTTGATTGTGCCGGCAGAATTCAATTTGCGCATTGTCCACAGAAGGAGTTGAGTTGGCTATTACAGGCAAGCCGGCCATCATTGCCTCAGCCATTGCCAGCCCGAATGTTTCACCGATAACCGAATAGTTGACGACAACATCACTTGCCGCAAGAGTCCGCCTTACGTCTGCATCCACCGCACTGGGTTCCAGCAAAACAGCGGCATTTCCCAGCTTTGCCTTAACCCAATCATGCCTTTCAGGCGGTGCAGCGCGCAAAACAAGACAAGTTTTCTTCCTCTTTTGCAGTTTTTCCATTGCCAGCACTGGTAACGGATCCCATTTTCGCAAATCCGGGCGAACCAGGCGTGCCACCACAAAGGCGTCTTCGGATACATTCAATATTTTGCGAGCTTCTTGTCTTTCAGCATTAGTGATACTGCCCGCTATACCAGATGCGGTATCACTTACGGTACCGCCTGCGACACTAACTGCATATCCAATGGCTTTTTGATTACCCAGGTCAAGTGGTGCCGCTCCGCGTCTTCGAGCATATTGCAAAAGACTAGCTCTTGAAAGATGAATATGTCCTGTCCATAGATGATCGGTAGCAGCGTCAACTCTTGCAAATGTATTGTATTCAAAACAAGCAACTCCAGCTTGATGGAAAACCTCTACCATAGCCGTTTCTGTGGCATTTGGAGCGCCATTGCGATGGACGATCAATACATCGGGTTCGTTGAGTTGCAACCAAGAAGTTAGTTTGGACGATGCCACCATATCAGGTGCAACAATAACCCGCGCATTTAATTGATTAGATCTTGGTCCAGGCTCATTGGTCTGCGTTAAAACGGAGACACGAGCCCACTTCGCTTGTTCATTTGCAAGTGATACCAGGTTTTTGGCGTCACCACCAAGTCCCAGATCTAATATCCAGTGTGCTATATGTACTTCAGCCATCTACACCAAATTTCTCCGCATCGGGATGCTTCCAATAAGCATTACCGAACGTTTTTCTCACGACGCCGGCAGGCAAAAATAAAACAAGCCAGTGTAACACAATCGATTTCAAGCGACTCAAGACGTTTAGTTTCTGTCCATCACAGTAGTAGTCCGACAAAAATTGGTCATCAGGAAAAATACTTTCCGACAATATGCGCAATTTTCTTTTCCCATCGCCCATCGTCACAGCATTGAGGACAAGCATTGGCAGACCGTTAGCATTCCAAACAAATTCCGTGCTGACAAAATTTGTAAGCGGCCTTGCCAATACAACACCTTTACCCAATTCATCCATAACTTCATCGGGAATTTCAGTATGCAAAAGCGATTTTACTCTTACAAGGGCTGCTCTAGCGCTTTCATTGACGCCTTCTTTTTTCAGTCTTGCAGTCAAAGTACGCCATTGAGCGGGATCTGCATTGAGTTTACTGCACAGCATATGTACATCATGAATCCAGCCAAAACCAAAGAGCCGATGTTTATGCAAATGGACAAGCTCGACTATCAAGTGATCGACTAGTGAAGGTGCTCTAAATTTGCCATCACGCCACTGAACTTCAACAGCATCCGAGAAAAACCTGTCCAATTCTTTCATGCACACGCCGTTATCGAGGGGGTTAGTTTTCAATTCCAAATGCGGCCAACCTGGTGCCGTCATTGTCAGATTGTGACAACCTTCCAATTCTCTTTGTGGTACCAAAAACAAGTCTTTCAAATTCTCTGTTGGACCAACACCAATTTGATGGCAATGTCACGGCTCACCCAACAATGGCTGCCAGCCTGATTGCTTTAAACGCTTAAAAAGTTTTGGCAAATGTTCTTGTTTAACGACAACATCGTAGTCAATACCGACTCGGTAATTGAGTTTGCTGTAAAGTGTCCGTGCCAAAACCGTACTCTTTATCCAGATAATGTTCGGAAGTTCTTCGTCTAAAAACTTCTGCAATTCGAAAAATCTTTCATCGAATTGAACTGCCTTAATCGCCGCTTGCTTTGCTTGAATTTCCAAATAATCAAAAAAGTTCAGTCCATTTGACAGAGGTATTTTCAGAAATTCCCTTGCCTCAAGTTCACAGGCTCGTTCATAGAAGAGCCCGCATAAACCGGACTCGCCTGCTTGAAACAAGAGCTCGTCCGGAAAGTCGTTAAACCGTAAGGCATCAACAAGACTGGCTTCCAGGGCAACCCTGTCTTTACGCAAAAGTGAGGCCAGCAATTTTTCGGTGATAGGTTGAGCCGGAGCCCCGATCATGTCCCACTGTCTTTCGCCAAGTTTCAATTTAACCTTACCACTAAGTGTCATAACTCGACCAATAC
>JAKFVJ010000342.1 GCA_021732245.1 Candidatus Obscuribacterales bacterium
AGTGTCAAAAGCCCTGGGCGCCACTTGGCCTGCAATTAGCCATCCTCGCTCATTTAGGAGCATCAGTTCATTCCTGAAAATAATATAGATAGCCGGGATTTCATTCGTTAGTATTTTTTGATCAAATTCAGATTTAGGCTAAATACAGAAGATAATGGGGTCAGCTCTTCCAGGCTCAGGCCAAGAGTTTCCAATATCCACGGTAGGGTGATAAATGTCGCAAGTGATTACCAAGAAATTTAACGGATTGAATGTTCCAGCCGGCGAAAAAATCGTTTTTGTAAACGGCAAGCCGGTTACTCCAGCTAAACCAATCATCCCTTTCATTGAAGGCGATGGCACAGGCGCAGATATCTGGCGCGCCTCCAAGCGTGTGTTTGACGCTGCTGTTGATAAAGCCTATGGCAAAGCCCGCTCGGTTGCCTGGTTTGAAGTTTTTGCCGGTGAAAAGGCTAATGAAAATTTTGGCAACTGGTTGCCTGAAGATACTCTCGCTGCCTTGAAGGAATTCGGCGTCGGTATTAAGGGTCCTTTGACCACACCAGTAGGCGGCGGTATTCGCAGCTTAAACGTTACATTGCGTCAGATTTTCGACTTGTATTGCTGCGTGCGTCCGGTGCGTTACTTCCAAGGTGTTCCTTCGCCGGTTGTTGCGCCACAAAAATTAGATGTGGTTATCTTCCGTGAAAACACAGAAGACGTTTATGCCGGCATCGAATACCCAATGGGTTCAGAAGAAGCCAAAAAGCTCATCAACATCATTGAGGGCTTGGGCAAGAAAATTCGCCCGGATTCCGGAATTGGCATCAAGCCCATATCCAAATTCGGCTCCCAGCGCCTAATTAAGCGTGCCCTCGAGTACGCTATCGCCAACAAGCGCAAGAGCGTAACCATGATGCACAAAGGCAACATCATGAAATTCACCGAAGGTGCATTCAGAGACTGGGGTTATGAACTAGCTAATGCCGAATTCAAAAACGGCGTTGTTTCCGAAGACACTCTCTGGTCGGAATTTGAAGGCAAAATGCCTGAGAACAAAGTTCTCTTGCAGGACCGCATTGCCGACTCCATGTTCCAGCAAGTGCTTACACGTCCGGATGAGTACTCAGTAATTGCCACAACAAACTTGAACGGCGATTACCTCTCTGACGCTTGTGCCGCTCAAGTGGGCGGACTGGGTATTGCACCAGGAGCCAATATTGGCGACGACTGTGCCATCTTCGAAGCTACTCACGGTACAGCACCGAAGTATGCCGGCAAAGATGTAATCAACCCAGGCTCTGTAATTCTGTCAGGCGCCATGATGTTCGAATACCTCGGTTGGTTAGAAGTGCGCGACATCATTCACAGCGCTTTTGGCAAGACCATCCAGAAGAAGCTTGTTACTTACGATCTCGAGCGCTTGATGCCTGGTGCAACAAAGCTCAAGACATCAGAATTTGCTTCAGCAATTATCGAAAACATGTAAGAAGTCTCTACAAAAGGAATCCCCTATGACACAAACACAAATTGCCAAAGAAAAACTCGTCTACTTGCGCCAATGGGTTGGCGAGAGAGTAGTCGTCAGCTCCGTGCAAGACAAAAATTTCACGGGCACTTTGACCAACATTGTTTTTGATGGTACACGCCTAATGTACATAATGATCGATGATCGCATTTGCGTTAACTTCGATCATATTGTCGAAGTCCGCATCGAAAAATAGTGCGCATCATCTTCCTCGGAACGCCTCAGATAGCTGTTCCTACACTAGAGAAGCTAATTGATTGGCCAAAAGGGGAAGTTGTTGCTGTTGTCACACAGCCCGATAAACCATCGGGCCGTGGCAAGCACTTGCACATGCCGCCAACTAAAGTTGTCGCAGAAGATTTCGGCATACCTGTTTTACAGCCGACAAAGTTATCCAAATCACCGGAAACGGTTGAAGCCATGAAGTCCTTAAATCCGGAAGTTTTGGTGATGGTGGCTTTCGGGCAAATCCTCAAGCAACCGGTATTGGAAATGGCTCCTTATGGCGTTGTGAATTTGCACGCTTCACTATTGCCCAAGCTACGAGGACCTGCTCCTATTAATTGGGCAATAATAAACGGCGAATCATCAACTGGCATAACAACCATGTTTACAGATGCCGGAGTAGACACCGGCGATATGCTGCTGAAGCGTGAAGTGCCGATTGACCAAGATATGAATGCCGAAGAATTAGGCACCGTGTTAGCAAAAGCCGGCGCAAATTTGATAATTGAAACTCTTGAGCACATGCTTGTGGGCTCCCTGCGTCCGGAAAAGCAAGACGACAGTTTATCTACGCACGCACCAATGATGATGAAGGAACTAGGCAACATAGATTGGACTAAGTCTGCACAGGACATTCATAATCTCGTGCGCGGGTTAGTGCCTTGGCCTGGTACATCAACCACCTTTCAGGAAAAACCACTAAAAATCATCAAGACCAGAATGCCTTATCGCCTGTTGGATATTGACGAAGCGAAAAGAAAGCCTGGTGAGGTTGTAAAAATAGACGATGTTTTAACAGTTGCTTGCGGGGACGGCAACGACAGATTGGAAATTCTGGATGTGCAGCCGGCAAACAAGGCGCGCATGCACGCCAAAGACTGGGCTAACGGCGTGCATCTAAAACCCGGTCAGACACTAGGCTAAATATGGCAGATTCTCAGTCAAAAGAAAATATGGGTCTTGCTTCAAGAAAATTGGCTCTTGAAGCGTTAATCAAAATTGACAGCGAAGGCGCCTATGCCAATCTGGCTCTCAAAGCTGCTTTTAATCGCAAAGCATTGCCTGAGCGTGACAGAGCCTTTGTGACAGCCCTTGTTCAAGGTGTCACCCGTCATCGTCAAACTATTGATCAAGAAATTTCCAAGCTTTCAAAAAAGCCCTTGGAGAAAATGCCTGCTTCCCTGCGCAATATATTGCGACTGGCATTTTTTCAATTGCAATTCATGCCTGATATTCCGGCATCTGCAGTAATTAATACAGCCTGCAATCTGGCTAAAAAAACAGGGCACGTAGGGCAAGTTGCCTTTGCCAATGGCATTTTAAGAAATTTCGCCAAACAAGAGAAAACTGATACACCGGCAGGCGGCAATATTCCTGAATGGCTTGTAGAAAAATGGCAGAAACATTGGGGCAACGAAGAAGCAGAAAAACTCATAGCCTATACAACTGAAATTCCTGAACTGACACTAAGAACTTGCGAGATGTCGATCACTCCTGAAGGACTAATTGAAATTCTAAGAGGCAAAGGCATTGTTTGCCGACAAGGTGAATTGGTGCCTGCTTGCATTATTATTGAAGATCGCGGCAGTATCAAAGGACCCATAAGCAAATTGCCTGGTTATAACGAAGGGCTCTTTTCCGTTCAAGACGAAGCAGCGTCCTTTGTCGGATTGGTTGTCGAACCCAAAGCAGGTGAAGTCGTCCTTGACCTTTGTGCGGCACCGGGCGGCAAAAGCGTGCACATGGCTGAAATGATGGAAAACAAAGGACGCGTTATTGCCTCCGACAGTCACGCAAATCGCCTCAAGTTGCTCAAAGAGACACGCAACAGGCTGGGCTTGACCAATATCGAAATACAAGCAGCCGACGGCTCAGAACTCACACTAAACGAACGCATAGACAGGATTTTAATAGACGCACCCTGCTCAGGCACAGGCGTAATGAACAGACGTTCAGATTTAGCCCTGCACAGGCAAGCACCAGATATGGTGGCATTAACCGACTTACAAAAACGGCTTATGCAAAACGCTGCCACTCTTCTTAAGCCGGGCGGCATTCTTGTTTATTCCACATGTTCAATAGAACCTGAAGAAAACGAGGAGCTGATAAAGTGGTTCCTCGAAGCGCACAAAGACTTTGAGCCGGAAGACTTAAGTCGCTTTGTTAACCCGGATCTACTCAAGAAATGGCAAGCCACCGACAAAAATCTTTCGTTAAGTTCAGGTATGTTGCAGCTATTGCCCTAAAGACATGGCTTATCCGGTTTCTTCATTGCCCGCTTGCGTAAAATTGGCAATCCGGAATCGAGCTGTCAGGGATAAGAATTAATAACAAATAGCCTGGATTGAGGCTGCAGCAAGCATCCGGTGGT